>JBLIDJ010000004.1:0-51145 GCA_047634195.1 Flavobacteriales bacterium | reverse complement strand
CCAAATGATGCTCCCCATTGTTTTGAAAAACCATCCAACACCTCTATGCTTGCCATGGTGGCTGTCACCGAAATAGCTGACCATAAACGTGCTTTTTTGAGCGACACCCCAGTTCTTATCAAGGCTTGTGTCTGTAGTTTTTGCAAATGAAAAGAAGCAAACATATGCCCTACCTTGTCTTGCTGTAACCATTCTTGGTTGTCGTTAAAAAAATGGAAAGAGGTGCGCTCATAGTCGGCGTACCATGCTTTGTTAAGTGCTAAGTATCCTCCTACCACTAAGGCCGATTCACCAAGGATAAGTTGTTTTGTCGTGATTTTTTGTGCGGCGGCACTCCCCCATGCAAACACGAACAGAAATACCCACAGAATTACCTTGTACATAAAGCAAATAACCGAAATAGTTAAAAATAAATGCTACTCTTGAGGTATTAATTATGAAACAAAAATTATGAATCGTTTAACACTCCCCTTTGTACTTGTTATTGGCCTCTTTTATTCTTCCTGTCAACCCGCTTCAGAAAAAAAGATTGACCAAACCATCACTTTAGCACCGATTGCATTGCTATCACACGCTTCGTTTCGTGGAATACATGGACTCAATAATCAAGTTTGGTTGGCGGGAAGCAACAGCGAAGTGTGGGTTTACAATACTCAATCAAGCATTTTCACCCAAGTATCTCCTTTCGAAGACAGTGAGATTCAATTTAGGGATGTAGAAGTGCTAGGAGAAGACACGACCATCATAGTCACAGCAGGCTTTCCTGCTATGTTATTAAAAACAAATGATGGTGGAATTTCATGGGACACAGTCCTTCAAGACACTAATTCCCTCGCCTTTTTTGATGGCATCGATTTTCAAAACAAGTTATCGGGTGTTGTTTTTGGTGATCCTATTGACCAAGTACTCCAAGTGTACATAACCAATAATGGAGGCAACTCTTGGACAGCCGTTTCACACGAAGTATTACCAAAAATGAATGCCACAGAAGCAGGCTTTGCGGCCAGTGGAAGCAGCATTCATATGCAAAACAACCAAGTGTACATTGGCCTTGGTGGTGAGCAAGCGAGGGTATTTAAAGCCACTACCGAAGGATGGCTAGCGAGCAACACACCGCTGTCGCAAGGCACAGGAAGCAAAGGCATTTATTCGCTCGATTTCATGAACCAACACGGAATAGCCGTTGGTGGGCAGTACGACCAACCTGCCGACGATAGTACCCGCGCATATACCAGTGATAGTGGCATTACTTGGCAACTAGGACAAGGAGTGGATGAATATCGTTCGAGCGTGGTGATGATTTCTGAAACAACAGCCATCACCTGCGGACCTAGCGGAATAGACATAAGCAACGATGGTGGAGCTAACTGGGTAAAAGCAAGCATCCAAGGCCTTCATGCTCTGTACTGGCCAAAAAACAGCCTTACTGGCTATGGTTGTGGTGCTGATGGTGTGTTTTATAAAATAACTCTGAGTCACTAAAACTTCATTGTCAATGCAATGCGCTTGCGTTGCTCATCTACTTCTATCACCTTTACTTTAACAGCCTGGTTGAGCACTACTACTTCATGCGGGTCGGAAACAAATCGATCGGCCAATTGTGAAATATGCACCAAACCGTCTTGCTTCACTCCTATGTCGACAAATGCTCCAAACTGAGTAATATTGGTAATCAAGCCCGGTAATTCCATGCTGGGCCTAAGGTCGGCCACTGTTCTCACATTTGGGTCAAACTCGAACATAGATGCTTTTTTGCGCGGATCCAAGCCCGGTTTCCTTAGTTCTTTTAAAATGTCTTGCAGTGTATAAGTACCTACATCATTCCCTACAAAACTAGTCACGCTTGCCTCCTTTGGAAACTCTTTACCTACCAGTTCATTCACTTCACAACCTAATCCTTTTGCTATTTGGGTTACTACCTTGTAGCTTTCTGGGTGCACACCGCTGTTGTCAAGCGGATTTTTAGCATCGGGAATACGCAAAAAACCAGCACACTGTTCATACACCTTAGCTCCTAAGCGAGAGACCTTCAATAATTCTTTTCGGTTTTTGAAAGGTCCATTTTCTTTGCGATGTGCTACAATGTTTTCGGCCAATGCTGGACCAACACCCGATACATAACTCAACAAATAATTACTAGCCGTATTGAGGTTTACACCCACTAAGTTCACGCAACTTTCTATGACTTGCTGCAAGTTTTCTTTCAACTTATTTTGATCTACATCGTGCTGATATTGGCCTACTCCTATTGATTTCGGATCAATCTTCACTAACTCAGCCAAAGGATCCATCAATCGCCTGCCTATGCTTACCGAACCACGAACCGTAATATCGTAATCTGGAAATTCTTTTCTAGCCACTGACGAAGCGCTGTAAATAGAAGCACCACTTTCGTTGACCATGTACACTTCAATATCGCGCTCAAAGCGCATACCTTTTATCAGGCCTTCGGTTTCTCTTCCCGCTGTGCCATTGCCAATAGCCATTGCTTCAATTTTGTAGGCATTGATAAGCGACATCAGTTTTTTAATGGCTCCAGTCCTATCTTTTTGTGGTGGATGTGGGTAGATGGTTTCGTTGTGCAACAAAGCGCCTTGCTCGTCTAAGCAAACAATTTTACAACCCGACTTAAAGCCTGGGTCAATGGCGAGTACTCGTTTTTGCCCCAAAGGTGCGGCAAGCAACAATTGACGAAGGTTTTTAGCAAACACCTCAATAGCTACCGCATCTGCTTTTTGTTTGGCCAATTGTTTTACTTCGTTTTCGAGCGAGGGAGCAATTAATCTTTTGTACGCATCGACAACTGCCAACGATACTTGGTGGCTTGCATCTCCTCTACCTTTGATGAACACACGTTTGAGTTTTTCTACCGTAATTTCTTCATCAGGCGTAGCATGAACTTTCAAGAACCCTTCTGATTCTCCACGCAAAACAGCCAATACTCTGTGAGAAGCCATGCGCTGTAAGGATTCTGAAAAGTCGAAATAATCTTGAAACTTTTCTCCTGCTTCCTTTTTTGCTTTCACCACTTTTGATTTGAGGATGGCATATCGTTCAAACTCCTTACGCATGCCTGCTCTCGCAACAGCATCTTCACTGA
This sequence comes from Flavobacteriales bacterium, assembly GCA_047634195.1. Taxonomy (GTDB): domain Bacteria; phylum Bacteroidota; class Bacteroidia; order Flavobacteriales_D; family Luteibaculaceae; genus JBLIDJ01. Next base: position 48,045 of record JBLIDJ010000004.1, on the reverse strand, counting down.
CCCATTCCGAAATAATATGCCTCGCTCCTTCTAGTGCTTCGTCTTCGTTGCTTATTGTATCATTCAAAAACGGCTTTGCCCAGCCATCCATACGCTGCTGCTGCCCTTCCATGATGCGTTTTGCCAAAGGCTCCAATCCAGCAGCACGTGCTTTGGCTGCCTTGGTGGTTTTTTTACGCTTAAATGGCAAGTAGATGTCCTCCAAGACCAATTCGTCCCAGCAATCTCTAATACTCGCCTCTAATGCGTTTGTTAAGGCATCTTGTTCTTTGATGCTTTTTATGATGGTTTCTTTTCGTTTTTGTAGTTCTTCTAACTTCTTCAACAGGTTTACCAAGTTCAACAAACCTACCTCGTCCATGTTGTCCGTTTTCTCTTTTCGGTACCTAGCCATAAAAGGCACCGTTGCGCCTTCTGCCAACATTCCTGCAACAGCCGACACAATGCCTTGACTAATTTGTAATTGTTTGGCTGCAATTTTTACTAACATTTCCATGGGGGTAAATGTAATATTGTATTGTGTGTTGTAAAAAAGAAGTTTTGAACATAGGGTATGTTTGGGTTACGTTATGTTCTTGTGTTTAGTGTTGACAAAAATGGTGTTTTCGGGGTTTTGGTGGGGTTTTGCTTCGCGATGTATTGAACATTTATAGTGAGTGCAGTCGAATTAAAGTTCAGCGCCCACTGGCGTTTTATAGAAAGTCTTAGCAACCAATTAATTTATATTTTATCCATTCCGCTAATATTGGCAGGAATAGACCAACTGATATCCAAATAAGTTTTTCAAATATATTCAGGAATTTTTTATGTGATTACTTTAAATACCCGTTTTTTTCACTAAAAACCTTGCCTTCAAAAGTTAGGGGGAATTCATCTCTCATTAAATAAGATCTTTCTAAATATTCGTCTTTTTCAAGTTTGTTATGTATTAAGGATAATTCAACAATATTTAGATCTTCTAGTCTACTTTTCAAATGGAAGGAACTTACGGGTAACTCTTTCGTTAAGTTGTATTTTATTAGTTCATTTAGAATCAAATCTAATTTTCTACTCTGTTTCAATTTATATTAATTAAATTGGAACAGAAAACACTTATTCCAAATCCACTCCCTATAGTTCTTGGTAGTCTATTTTTTTACTGCCGTTAAAATAAATATTTACAGATTCAAATACAAGCAAAAAATAGGCGAATGTACTGTTAAGGTATAATTAGGGCTGTTTAAATGAAGACGAAACATTGTTTTATCCTATTCTATTTCTAGCTTCATTGAAGCTATTTATTGAACACACAAATCATTAAAACTCACCTTGAACGTCTTTACAATAGATTTATATTCTTAAATTTAAAATCAAATAAAAATGCTTATGAAAAATTTTATATTAGTTAGTTTGTCTTTTTTAATGCTTTATGCGTGTAAGGAGGATATAAATGAAGGACCTACCTTAAAGCAAAGCTGTATTGAACAGTTAAAAACAGAACTTCAAGATAAGCCAATGCTAAATCCTCCAGCATTTATTACGCAATGGCAGGTAGATGGAGAAACATACTATTATGTTCCTTCGGGATGTTGCGATCAATTCAACTACTTGTACAACAGCAATTGCGAAAAAGTTTGTGCACCAGATGGAGGGTTCACTGGAAACGGAGATGGTAATTGCCCTGAGTTTAGCGGAGAAATTGTTAAGGAGCTAATTTGGATGGATGAACGAGTAATATCAGGTACTTGGTTGTTGAAAGAATTATTGTTAGACCCAGGAGATGGTTCTGGCGTTTTTGAACCAGTTGTTAGCGAAAAAAATATGGTATTCGAACTTAATGGAGTGCTTGAAAGTAACGGGGATGTTTGCCAATCAACGGCAACACAAGATAATAGTAGCTCCGCAATTTATTCGATTATTGATAACACCATATCCAATGACAACTGCACCATCACTTTTACGTATAACGATTCAGTAATGATTATAAATTATAGCTGTTTTGAACCTTGTAAAGGGAAGTTTGTTAAACAGTAAATGTTTTTCTAATGGCTATTTTTTCAAACGCTGTTAAACTACACTAAAACAGATTTAAACACACCCAAAAATAAGCGCGCACACAGATAGGATACAGCTTGACGTATTTAAGTGAAAACGTAGTGCTTAAAGTCTATGACCTTTTATTCTTTTATTAAGGCATATTTCACTCCTATTGATAAGACCATTCCATAGTGTCGGGCTTCGGATCCTGAAAAATAACTATCATTTGCAAAGCTTGTAACACTGTGCTGGTATCCTAATGATGCAGATAGTATAAAATCTGGTCTTATCTTGTAATTAGCACCAATTTCAACCATTCCTCCTATATCAAATTTTGTAACCTTATCTGTAACATCATACGTTGTCAAAGCCGGGTCTGCTACGCTTGGTATTTTTTCTTTTGCATTAACTAGAAATGATGGCATAACTCCTAGGTTTACAAATCCTGAAAATTTACCGCTTGTAGTGGCTCCAACTTTTATTGGGATTGACAAATAATCATAGTTAAATTCAGCAACATCATTTTTTCCTATTTCATTTGTAAAACCTTTTTGGAAGTAGAGAAAGTCTACTCCTACATTAAATAGGTTGTTCACCACATATTCATATGTCAGGCCTGCATTAAAACCAATTCGAGCATCATTTATAAAGTCGTTGGTATTCACGTTCGTCATGTTTACACCACCTTTTAGCCCAATAAAATGATTTTGACTAAAGGCTGGTATTGAAATCATAATGGTTAACACTGTAATTATTTTTTTCATGGTCATCTTTTTAGCAGCCGTTAAAGTACACTGTTACAGGTTCAATTGCAAATAAAAAAAACTCTTACCTAAATAAAATGCATAATACTTCTTGAGAATTGGTAGTCAAATACTCATTCATTCTTCGGTCGCAAGGGAAAACATGGCGTATTCATTCGTCAAAACTGTTTCATAGGTTTTGCCTTGATTTGTTCACTCGTTTATTAATTATGATTTTTAACTACCTTATATTTATTCAAAATAAGAAGCTTTAGAATTCTTATCTACCTTCATTTTGTCTTGGTACTTCGATAAACTCAGCACGGGGTACAAAATGAAGCAAAATCCCGATAACTGTCGGGACAAGAACTAAAAAATCCTTCCTCCCTCTCTGATGATTTGCTAAAACAATAGCAAAGTAATGGGTTTCGCTATACATGCTAACCCTGCAGAAATTGCTCACCCAAACGATAAACGTCTTTGCTTTGTTTTCACGCAAATTATCATTCCCAACCTGCACACTTTATTCTATTTTTCAGTTTTTTATGGTTAACCATTATCATTCTTTTATTACGTCAATTTTGAGCTGATCTTAACAGAATAGAATGGATTCCTGATCTTCGCTATCGCTTCGTCAAGAATAAACCCAGGGAGTTATTTTGAGCAAACCTTAACAGTGGTTGGTGGCAAGTGGATGTTTGGCAATAACGATGATGGCGATTATGAAAATAGAATCTCGCAAGAAATACAAAAACATACCTTTTTAAAAAAAAAGTCTTTTTTAGCAAAAAAAGGGAATGTTTTTATTTTACATGCAAATTTATTGCATGCCAGAAAACCTGTGACAAACCCTGACAGCAATCGAAAAAGTATGGTCTTGTATTATTACACCGGAGATGCTATTTGTTATCATGAAAGTATGCAATGTCCTAAGATTAAAAAAAATGAGGCAAGAAGTAAGATCACTTACTTTATTGCCTCATTCTAAATAAACTGTTAGTCCAATAAGATGGCTAATAATTACACCACAAATTTAGTACCTGCGTACATTGCTGCTCTTTGCTCCTTAATCTTAGGGTTCGACAAATACTCATCGTACGTCGACAACTTATCGATAATTCCATTGGGTGTTACTTCAATAATACGATTGGCAACGGTGTGCACAAACTCATGATCGGAAGAAGTAAACAATACCGTTCCTTTAAAGTCTTTTAACGAGTTATTGAAAGCCGTAATCGACTCCAAATCAAGGTGATTAGTCGGTTCGTCAAGGATAAGAATGTTAGCCGATTGCAACATACATCTTGAAATCATGCACCTTACTTTTTCTCCTCCTGAAAGGACTGAGCATTTCTTTAATGAATCTTCACCAGAGAAAAGCATTTTCCCTAAAAATCCACGAATAAAGGTTTCATCTTTTTCTGCTGAATATTGTCTTAACCAATCTACCAAAGTGTAGTTAGAAATAAAATATTCATGATTTTCATTGGGTAAGTATGTTCTTTTGGTTGTTACACCCCAATCAATTGTCCCTGAGGTTTGCGCTACTTCTTCCGCTAACACTTCTAGCAAGGCAGACACTGCTACTGAGTTCTTTCCAACAAAGGCAATCTTATCTCCCTTATTGACATTTATATTGACATTAGAAAATAAGACTGTTTCGTCTTTGACTTGTTTTAAATCTTGAGCATCTAGAATTTGGTCGCCTGCTTCTCTTTCTTGTTCAAAAATTATGGCTGGATATTTTCTTGTAGAAGGTTTAATTTCGGTAATATCCAGTTTTTCAATCATTTTTTTACGAGCTGTTGCTTGCTTCGATTTTGCCGCATTTGCTGCAAAACGCGCAATAAACTCTTGTAATTCTTTTTTCTTTTCTTCTGCTTTTTTGTTAGACTGAGATCGTTGTTGTAACGCTAATTGTGAAGAGGTGTACCAGAAAGTGTAGTTTCCAGAAAACAATTGAATTTTACTGAAATCAATATCAACCATGTGTGTACACACCATGTCTAAAAAGTGACGGTCATGCGAAACAACAATAACGGTATTTTTAAAATCAGCTAAAAAATTCTCCAACCACATAATGGTTTCAGCATCTAAATCATTGGTAGGCTCATCGAGCAGCAATACATCTGGGTTGCCAAACAAGGCTTGCGCTAAAAGAACCCTTACTTTTTGATTTCCTGACAATTCAGACATCGTAAGTTGATGCAAGTCTTCTGTGACACCTAAACCACTTAAAAGTTCAGCTGCTTCCGATTCTGCATTCCACCCGTCCATTTCGGCAAACTCAGCTTCTAGTTCTGAGGCACGAATACCGTCAGCTTCAGAGAAGTCTTCTTTTGCGTAAACAGCGTCTTTATCTTCAATAATTTTCCACAGCTGTTCGTTACCCATCAATACAGTATTGATAGCTACTTTGTCGTCGTGTGCAAAGTGATCTTGTGACAATACAGACATGCGTTCGCCTGGATCAAGATTGACGCGTCCTCTTGTCGCATCTAATTCACCAGACAAAACCTTGATAAAGGTAGATTTACCAGCACCATTAGCACCAATAACCCCATAGCAATTGCCAGGAGTAAATTTGAGATTAACTTCGTCAAATAAGACACGTTTGTCGAACTGAACACATAAATCGGATACTGAAATCATGAGCTTAAATTTTGCGCAAAACTAGTGATTTTAAAGGGATTTTTAGCAAATACAGATATACTTTCACTTGAAATGTCACTAGTTTGAGCAAAATAATTATCTTGCTGCACCCGAATTAATAACATAAGTAATATTTAATATGATACAAAAGACCATCACAATACTCTCACTTTCCATTTGTTTGCTCTCCTCTTCTACCACTTTTGCACAAAACAAAGTTTTTGCTGTAGGATTGCAGGCTACCACTAAATTCATTTTAGAAGATTTTAATACCAATGCTTTTTATGGCGGTGGAGTTTTTGGAGAATGGTATCCTTATGGCAATGTGGCCGTTCGAACAGGATTTAACTACTACAATGGGATATCAAAAACAGGATTCACACGTGTGGAAAAAAACAGAAATGATGTAACTCCAAGTTTTCAATTAGTGGATATGGCAACCTACTTTGATAGAATGAATATTGATGTAAGTACAAAGTTTTTTTTGTTCAGGATGGAATATGATGATCCTTTTTCAGCCTATGCGTTACTAGGACTTACGGTAGATTATTTAGAAGTGTCGAATGACATTGCTTCTTATAATGCAACTAATTATAAATTTCCTGACAATGCCAATGGCAACTCTACTCAACCAATAGATGAAGAAACGATGTTGGGATTATATTTTAATATTGGTGGTGGTTTGCAATATAACTTGTCTTATCTAACCATTTTTGTAGAAGGAAGTTATGCACTCGTTGGAAGTCATTTTAAGGCAGAAGAAAAGCAATACAAAATGAAGAGAAATGTTAATGGTTCTGTTGGTGTAAGCTACAGATTTACAAAAAAGCGTTAACCTTTTATAATTTTAAGCTATTTTTAAAGAGCTTGCACAACATGCTTGTTATTTTAAATAGATGCTAGAATAAATACTATAATTGAATTGAATTGATCTTATTAATTCAACTACATAGTGCTAGCCTAAAATTTAAAAGATCTCTTTTATTAGCATGAAAAATGTTGCTAACTCATTATGTTCAATACTTATGAAATATAAATTTTTCTTTTTTTCATCAATCACTTTTCTCCTTTTTTTGACGAATGTACATTCTGTTCACTGTCAACAAAAATATTTGACCAAAGGAGACAAAAGCTTTGAGAAATACAAATTTGATAAAGCCATTCGTAAGTACAAAAAAGCATATGTGATTGACTCTTCTTATCAAGCGGCAAAAAAACTAGCATTCGCCTATCAAGCAAACTACGAATTAGAGTTAGCAACTGATTATTATGAAACTGCTTTAAAACATCCCAATAAGGAAATTCAATTACATCTTAGCTATGCTGAGTTTTTAGCTTCTTATAGAAGATATAGTAGCAGTAAGATTCAATTAGACACTTTTTTATCTGTCATTAAAGATGATAAAAAAGCAAATATGCTTAATCACTATTTAATAGAACGCGAGACATATGACTGCAATCCTGTTGCCGCAACAAACGACAGGTTATTTTATTGCGTTACGCTCAATGCCTTTGAAAGTATTGATAAAGAAATGCCTCACTTAATATTTAGATGGAATTTTGATGACAACACTGAACTAGATGGTGTCATCGTAAATCATTGTTTTGGTAGATCAGGGATTCATACTGTAGCATTAAGTACCTTGGACACATTAACCAATTATCAAAGCAGTGTTGATACTGTTTTTACCTTAGACCTCTCTGAACAACTCAACTTTAAAACGTTGGGTAGTACTGTAAAAGGAGCCGAAATAACGTTTGATGCTTCAGCACTGAATGATATTGATAACTTACATGGGTTGTTATGGGATTTAGGTGATGGAAATTTTGAATCAGGAGATGTTGTAACACATAAGTACACCAAGCAGGGCCTTTACAGAACTAGGCTTTATGTACTTACCAATATTAATGGGAAAATAGAAGTTCTAGGATGTGTGGTTAAACCTATTTTTATAAACAAACCTATTTTAAATATCGGCAGAAGATGAAACTAACTAATTTTATTTCTACGGCATTCATATTTTCCTTTTCACTGCAAGTAGTAGCACAACAGATACCCTCTCCCGAAGAAAACATTTCGTACTTAACTACTTTTGGTAAAGACGCAGATGGTCAATGGGGAGACGATGACCATGTTCAATCATTTTTCTTTATCGTTCCTGCATCTACTCCTGGAGGAGTATTCATAAAAGTATTTGACCCCAACGTCGGCGGATTGCATGATGTTGTTAATAATGACAATATTTTTAACACTCAAACCAAATTTATGGTTTATGGTGGAAAAGGAGCTTATACTGACCCTGACTCACAAGGAATAGACCCTAAAGGAAATTATAAGGCTGGTACGCTGCTGGCCTCTGAAACATTTGACCAAGGTGAATACTTTGATGACACGTGGTTTTCGTTTGGCCCTTTTAATCCATCGGAAGGTGAATATGTGCCACAATTTGATGGGTATGTGTTTAAAGTCATTGCCCAAGGATTAGATGGCGACGATGGCAATCATTACAAATACTTTTTAAGTTCTGACAAAACAACCAACAGACCTGTCATTGGAGGAAATGCTTTTACATTTGAATACACTTTTAAGCTTCCTAAAAATCGTGGTTCTGTGGCACACATTTATCCATTGATGGATGAAAATGTCATAGCCATCAAACAAAATAATTTCGATTTTGACGTAGAAGGTGTAATAAAGATATACTCTATTTCCAAAAATGGACACAATGTGATGTTAAGTCCTAATCAAGAATGGGAAATAAGTGAGCATAAAATTGATAGTATTGAACACGGTAAATCGTTGGATATACAAATTGTAAAAAGCAAAGACAGAATAAATGACATGACTTTTTTTATTGTAAATCAATACAACGAAGCCATTCCCTTTTTTGCAATTCCTATTGGTGGAGTTCCTAAATACAAGTACAAAGTCGCTATTCAGTATAACTACAGTAGACATCCAACTACTATAAAATCAGGCAAATAGTGAGATTGATTCTAACCATATTGTTTTTTAGCTTCCTAGTTGCTTTCACATCATCTGGACAACAAGTAATATCGTATAATACGTCTGACGGTCTGCCACAACCTTTTGTTTATTGTTTGGAAGGAGATTCGTTAGGGAAAGTTTGGATAGGTACCGGAAATGGACTAGCTACATTTAATGGTAGCAAACTTACCGAAGAAATAACGCAATTTGAAACTGGAAATCGATTTATCTCTACCTCTATCATTGATAGACATAAACAAATCTGGTTTGGTCATTACGTAGGTAATGTTAGTCATAGATCGAGTACCGGATGGCATACTATTCAAGGTGCTACCAATACAAAGGTGGTTAAACTTGTTGAGTCGTTTGAAGGAATTTTTGTTGTACATCAAGATGCCATTGGTCAGCTCAAAAAAAATGAAATTTCCCTATTACATCAGGTAAAAAATACAAACTTACAATTGCAAGATGCTGTACTTTTTAATGCGCAGCTTTTTGTTGCCACCAACAATGGTATTTGGAGGTATTTCAATCACAATTTCGAACAGATTTCCTTTAAAGGAAAAAATGTATCCTCTCTTGGTATTGTTAACGATCAACTGATTGTTGGTATAAGTAATGGCGATTTGTTTCAATGGAAAATAGAATATTCTCCTAAGCTTTTAACAAGCTTGAAGTCAAAGATTAATTGTATTGTTGACATTAACAACATGGCTTGGATTGGTACTCAGGATGGAGTGTATGTTTTAAACAACACATGGAAAACATCTTCATCCTTTAAGCTTGGCACCAATATCACTGATGTTTATGAAGATATTGCTGGAAACACTTGGTTAAGTAGTTACGGTGATGGTATATTTTGCATATCAAATGAACAGTTCTACCCTATTAATTATCAGTATGAAGCTGCTATTAATAATGAGTTAGGTGGTTTTTATCTTGCCAATGAAAATGTAATTTCTAGTTTATCATGGCTCAACAACAAATGGGAATTTACCACCTTATATAAGTTGCCTAATGATCATCAAATTAGCAATTTATACTTGCGGAAAAATAAATTATACATTGGAACATACAAACATGGATTAAATATTCTTGATTTAGCAACCATATCCATTGAGCCCTTCGAATACAACAACTTTTTGTTGGACAAAAAAATTCATGATTTTTGCATTGATTTATCAGGAACTTGGTGGATATCTGCCTCACTATCTGGAGTGTTGAACTTTAATCCTGATACGGATGAAATTAATTTTTTTGACACTTCCAATGGCTTAACACACAACGATATTTATCATGTGCAAGATGACTCACTTGGTGGTGTTTGGATGGCAACAAAAGGATCAGGAATTGTTTATTCTTTCGAAAATAAATTTAGTTATTATTCTTTTAACGAAGGTCTTAATCACCTGGACATAACTGGTTTAAGCATCAACAATAATAACAGATTAGTAGTCAGTACTTCTGGTGGAGGACTCAGTATTTTTAATGAAGGTGTTTTTAGATCCGTAACTGTTGGAGACGGGTTACCCACTAATTTCATACAAAACATTGCTTATATTAATGATGATGTTTATTGGTTGCTAACACCTTCTGGTTTGTGTTTGTTTGACGCCAAAAACATCAGTTTTAAAACCTATAGCGAAAAACTAGTACCCAACAACATTACCTTCAATAACGCAAATGTAGCCGTAAGTAAAGATGGGTCGTATGCTGCTTTTACCAGCAATAAAGGTTTGTTACTTTACCGAAAAGTAAAATCAAATTTACCAAGCAAGCAAATTAATTTAAACATTGAGTCCGTTACTGCAAACGAAATAGCCGTTGATTTCAAGAAACAAATTTCTTTACCTTATAAGAGACAAAACATAAGTATAAAGGCTGAGTTGATTAGCTATGGTCAAAGCACCCCTATCGAATTAGAATATAAATTATATGATTTAGATACTGTTTGGATTGGTCCGATTAAACAAAACACCATAAATTTTTCCAGCTTACGAGATGATGATTATCAAATTACAGTAAGAATAGCTAACACACCTAGTACTGAAAAAACGATTCATTTAACCATATTAAAACCATTTTGGAAAGCTTGGTGGTTTATCATATGTAGTATTATTGTCGTGCTTTCTATCATCTACGGTATTTTCAAAGTAAGAGTGTATCGATTAAAACAATATAATAAAGAGTTAGAAGAGAAAGTTACACATAGAACATTACAGTTAAGCAATAGGAATAAGCAATTAGAGCAATTTACCTACACGATTTCTCATGATTTGAAAAACCCTTCTATTAATTTGGTAGAACTTATAAAAATCTTGCATCCTAATATGCAAGACCATCCTGATCTTGCTATTTTTAATATGCTGGAAAAAACATCTTCCAATATGTACAATACTTTGATAGAGTTGTTGAATGTTTTGAAAGCAACTCAAGAAAAAGGATTAAAACTGGAAGTACTAAAAGTTCAAGAAATTATTGATGACACTATTATTTCTATCAAGCATTCTATTGAAAAAAATAAGGCAAACATCACTGTTAATTTAAATCAAGAAACGTTTCTATTTCACAAACCACACCTTCAAAGTATTGTGTATAATTTGGTGAGTAACGCTATTAAATACAAACAACTTGAAGTAGCCCCTGAAATTCATATAGAAAGTTACGTGAAAGATGGTTTTAACTGCCTTACGGTAAAAGACAATGGCTTGGGTGTGGATATGAAAAAAGATGGTGAAAAACTATTTGGCATGTTTCAACGATTGCACAACCACGTAGAAGGAACTGGAGTTGGCTTGCACCTTATTCACAGCATTATTCAAGAAGCTGGAGGAAGAATAGATGTAGATAGTCAAATTGGCGTAGGAACAACTTTTACAGTCTATTTACCATTGACACCAACACCGAATGATTAAATTTTAGTAGGTTGGTCGTGATTGTTTAAATAATATGGTAAACTTTAATACTTCAGCAATTTTTGGCTTACCCATTGTTGATTTACCTTTACCCTCACCCAATATATTCCGCTTGAAAGCTCATCAACAGGTATGCTAATAAGAGTTTCTGAGTATTCTATTGTATTGCTAAATACTTGGTTTCCCAGGGTATTTAATACCATTACTTCTATTCTTTCACCCCTTTTTACTCCTTGTACATTAACCAAAACAGTTGTCCTTGCAGGGTTAGGATAAAGTTGGAAATTGACCTGACTGATTACTTTTTTGTCATCGTTTATGCTTGTCGAATTGCCTTCTTTGAGAATAGCTATTCCGCCAAACCACTCTCCATACACTAACTCCAAGATACCGTCATTGTTAATGTCAGCACCAGAAACACTAATGTTTCGTCCGTTTACATACAAGGAGTCTAGTTTGGTAAAACTGCCGTTCAAATTCCCATCAATGTTATTGTATTGATGCACATATCCTTGCTCAGTACTGACATACAACACCGAATTTCCCACACTATTTTTAGACATAAAAGGAACACTGTACCCTGTACAACAAGGAATCATCACATCAATATCACCAAAAAAATCATTGGTTGGAGAAGCACTAAAAACGGGGTTAAAAATACTACCCGTGTTTTCGAAATAATTGAGCGTTCCTCCCCTTTCTCCTATCAACAAATCCAACTTTCCATCTTTGTTCACATCAACAAGTTGTGGTGTGGCATTTTGCCCAATGTCAATGCCTTGGTAGTTAGACTGTGCCAAAACAAAATTTGCTGTATTACCAATGCCTGCCGTATTATTGAAATAATGCAATTTTCCTTGATCATCACCAACAACCATATCTATGTCATCATCATCGTCCAAATCTCCGAAAGCTGGATAAACACTTTTAAGACTTAGCGAAGAAAGCCCAGCATAATCTCTTGTAACAAATGCGAACGAGGGTTTAAGCAAAGTCCCGACGTTTTCATAGAGTGAAAGCTCCCCTTTATAACTTCCGTTGTTGTAATAACCATCATTCCCAATAACTATGTCCAACAAACCATCGGCATTGTAATCAAAAAAAATAGGATGAGCACCTTGCCCTACTTCAATCATTCCTTTTTGCAAAAAATCATTGTATTGATGCGTAAAAATAGGCGATGAAGCTGTTCCTGTGTTTTTGTAAAACCAAACACTTGCGAAGTTTTCAGAAGCGTTGGAGCTATTTGGAGCTACTAACAAGTCCTTTTTATTATCATTGTCTACATCCAAGTAAAATGCTGCTGGAAAAATGGGGATATTGACAGGGACAGTGTTTGAAGGATAAGAATAATCGAAAGCAGTCATGCTTGCTCCATCTACCTCACCCCCGTTGGTCAACATCACCATGTTGTTGAAAGAAATATCGCCTAAAATTAAATCTTTCACGCCATTCCCACTTAAGTCTAATGCTAAAAGCGTTGAACCTGCGTGACGGCCATGTTTATCAGGGTTTGACACATTACCTGAGCAAGTATCAAACAAGCTTACTTCATTACTGAGCCCATCTTCATAAAAATATCCCCAACAGGTATTTCTTAGCTCAAAATCAAGGCTATCACATGTTCCATATTTTTCTACCGAATAATTTTTATGATATTCTACAGAACTTCCGCCAACTCCAAAGGTGAGAATATCCAAGTCGCCGTCGTTGTCTACATCTATAATGGCTGGCAAATCGGGCGATGCAACATAAATATTGACCCTACTGCTTAATCCTGTTGTGTAAAGCAAAGGTGAAACGAGTGTGAATGTTAGGCCATCTGTCTCATTGTAATCGTTTCGGTAAACGGCTATTCCGCCTGAAGCATGTGTGAAAATGTCTTCTTTTCCATCACAGTTGTAATCGACCAACAAAGCCCAGTACCTCAATGTTGGGAATTTTTGTTGGTAAGCTGGCGCATATTCGTAATCTACGGTGTTTTTTTTTCCGTTATTGATAAAGGTTTTTACGATACCATGAGAACCTCGTTCAAAAACGAATAAATCTTTAATGCCATCGCCATTTAGGTCTATGTCAGAAAATTGAGGGCTATTTAAACCGCCCGCCCAAGGATTTGTCAACAACTCTCCCGAAAGCCTGACAGGCAATGAATCGTAGCGGACAAACGTTTTTTGAGCAAAACTAGCTTGTAGTATCAACAATCCAATGAGCGTATATAGGTATCTTAATTTCATAGTGTTGTATTAGAATCTTATTGCAACATAGTAAGGATCAACAGATAGTTCTGCCTTATAATTAGGTATGAGTTCAAGTGTATGCATATCTATCATGGTTACATTGCCATTTCTACCTCCACAATCGCTACTATGGTGGGGCGATGGTCCGTCAGGGTTGGCATTTCTGTTGGCAACGTACACGAGCTTCTTTTCATCATCTACTGCTATTCCATGAGGTTGGTAGCCGGTAAAGATGCTTTTTACATGCGTAAAGTTCTGAAAGTCTATGACTGATACTGAACCTATTTTACCTGGAAACGTTTCTGAATCTTCAGTACAAGATACAAAGGCGTATGGAGTGGTGCTAGAAAAACTAATTTCTTGTGGATAAATACCCGTCGGGATAATGGCTACTAAACTATCATTGGAGACCTGTAACACGCGTACTTCATTTGACTTTTGGCAGGTCACAAAATAATGCGTTTTGTTGGGAGAAACATAAATCTCGTGGGGATCAAGCGACGAAACTGCGTTTGGCGATTTTCCTGTTTCTAGCGAAACCTCCTCAATTTCAGGATTCATTATATTGGTAATATCAATTTTGTAGATAAAATTGCCCAGTTGTGACGTGACATACAATGCGGTGTTGGACGAATTGATGGTAATACCATGCGGCCATTGCAACAACCCTCCCCCTTGGTAACGCGTAATCAAGGACATGTTTTCTAAGTCAACTACAGCGATGCTTCCGTTGCTGTTCCAGTCAACCACAAACGCGGTTTTGTTATCACTACTTATGGCAAAAGTGTTCCAACTACCTTGTCCTAAATCAACAGTTCCTACCAATTTGTCATTGGTAGAATTAAATTTTTGAAAAACATTCCCCGAATAGAAACACACATACCAGTTGTCTCCACTTGGCGAAACTTTTACCATGTGTGGTGATTCTATGCCTTCGCTTACCCCAACATCAACGTAACGCATAAGCAACTTCGTTTCTGCGTCAATAATTCCAACCAAATCACACCCTTGGTTGGTCACATATATTTTTTTTCGATTTGTAGGGTCTGAAAATTTGACGAATCCATCAACGTTGGGTGCTCCTTCTTCTATCCAATCTCGTATGGTCTTTACTTCTTGTTTGCTCAGCGGAGCAGCATTGTAGGGCATGGTAGGTATTAGTGAAGGCCCTAATTCAGAAAAAGTATTGATGGAGAACATCAAAAAACTTTGATCAGCCCGAAAAGGAATGATGGTTGCATTTCCGTTTCTACTTCCTTCAAAGAGTTTATCCCAAGAAGATAATGAAAGACCTGCAGCGGCCTCTTTACTGGCATCGTTGTGGCAACCCGAAACCGCGCATTTTGTCAACAAAATATCACCAATATGTGTTGGGTATTTTTTGTAGTCGACTTCTTTTTCAGGCGATATTTTTTCTTTGGAACAGGTAACAAAAAAAATAAGGACACAAACAGATGCTACAAATGTGGTTTTTGTTTTCTTCATTTAACCAGAGGTATACAAGTCTTACGCTTATATCCAAAGGTACAACTTTCGGTGCTATTCAGTAACGGGGATGTCGATGCTTTTTGTTTCAGAACCATCACTGATTTTAATAGGAATCCCTCCTCTCACAATTTCCGATAAAGTGCTGTCGTATCCTACCGAATAAACGTAATAATTTCCAGAAGCTAGTTTGTCAAAGGTAAAATGCCCGTTTTCGACACTTGCCGTAGTTTGCCTGTCATAGTCTGAAGCGTTTGCGCCAGGATACTCGGTTGCGCCAACTTTTATGTAAACAGTTGCAGACGGAATATGCGTTTCATGATGTTTTACATATCCGGTAATTTTTGCGTTTTCTATAACTTCTTCTTTTTTACAGGAAAAAAAGGTGAAACTTGTTAGGCAAAATAAGGCAATGAGGGCATATGGTTTCAAAATGATTTTGTTGTTAAATGTTGTTTTGTGCTATGTTTCGCTGCAAGCTAGAAGATTGATTTAGCACAAATTTAACGATTTATTAGTATGAATACTAAAACCTAACTTTCAGGCCCACTCCATTTTCTGAAAAGGTTAGAAAAAATTCATTTTTAGGCTTTGAGCTACTTGCGAATAATGACGTATTATAGGTTTTCACTGCTTTTATAGCCTGTTTATTACTTTTTTTACTGATAGGTATTGCCACAACTATTAACCCCGCGCCTACCGCGGCCATAGTCCAATTTGGTTTTCCTCCGCCCATAGCTACACCTATTGGATATCCAACTAAAAAGCCTCCCGTAGCTGACAAAATAGTAGCAATGGTATAGTTTGTGCTTGCTCCTTTTATTTGGCTATACGCTTCGTCATTAGATTTCAATCGGTAAACAAGTTGATTCATTTTTAACAATTCATTTGCTTGACGAAATTGATATCCACCCAATACTTTTTTTATGGAAATGCTGTCTGTTGGTTGTTGCGCAAAAGAAGATAAACAAACAACAAAAAAGAGGGCAAAAACGTAAGTTTTTTTCATGTTCAATCTTAATTAATTTAGCACCTAGGTTCGTAATTTTTAGTTATATAATTTTAATCGTAGCACGGTAAAGACTATCAACCACAGGTGAGTTTGTGTTGTCGGGATAAGGCGATAATTTAAGCAAGTATATTTTTTTGTCTCCCCAAGAAATTTCTTGATACGGGTTACCACAAGTTTCACAATCATCAACACCATCAATACACCCTATGATACCAATATTTAAGGTGTCGGTCGTGTTACTATTTTTAGCAATGATTTCTAATTCTGCCTCTGAACCAAAACATACGACACAGGCTTCTTTTAGACATCGTGTATCATTAATAGCATTAAGCGTAATACTTAAAGAATCTCCGATACTCATTTCTTCGTTAATCTTTATTACGTATGCTCCATTGGATTGGTCTCGCTGAAATGAACTAGAATCAGTATTAGTAACAGTGTCTTTACTACACATGCTAAACAGCAAAATAAAAACGACAAATAAATTTTTCATGAGGTTAGTACATTAAAATTATAAAAACACGTTGTGCTGTTACGCACTTTTTAAAGTTAACTCAAGGCTTAAGGTGAGTACTAAACAAATAAATTATTCGCTAAAAAACAAATTTTAACTCCTAATAATTCTCTTTCATCTATTGATATTAGCCCTTGACGCACTATTTCTGTATCATTAATCGCTTGCTTGTGGTTCCTATTCTAATCATATAAATACCCGCACCTAGATCGCTAGTTTGTATGCTATTGTTTTTTATTGGTCCAGCTTTAACTACTTGTCCCGACATATTGATTACTTCAAATTCATCCACTTCTGTTGTTCCAAATATTTCTACATAGCTATTACTTGGATTTGGGAACAGTTGCCAGCTATTATTACTTGAAGAGGTGTTATTAACATTATTGATGGAAGAAGAATCCACATTAAAATTGTCAAACGTCATTTCTATGTTACTATTAAACAAGCCAACATCATTATTTACCAAAACAGTCAACTGCATTTGATCCGTAACAGTTAGAAAATCTAGGATATTAATCGAGTTGGTAAGCCAAACATTGTTATTAGTATTAAGGTTCGTAATGGGTTGTACCAAAACTGTTTCTATACCATTGGAAATACGTATCTGAGCAAAATCTGTTGGCGACAAACTATTGTTACTCCAATAATAAGAGTAAGTCACAATAGGATTAAATAAAGTTGTTGCATCGAAAATTGGTGAGGAAAGTTCAGTCCAACCGTTCTGAACATCACCCGTTTTTGTGTAAAAGGCGAAGTTAAAACAATCGTTTGAATCCCCCATTGGTTCTCCGGGCTCGGCTGCATTCGGTTCACCTCGTTCCCAAACACCTGACGATGCATTAGACATGACAGTCCAACCCATATCGGATGAGAAATCATCTTGATATCCGAGCTTTGCGTCTATGTTAACATAATTATTATGTGTTTCACTCATGCTATCTTTAAAACAAGTACTAACTAAACCCCACTTTTGTACTTGTATTTCATAATCTCCATTAATCGCTTCTTTTAATTCAAAATCCCCTATTCCATTAGTCAATACCGAAGTGTCAAGACCAGCAGTAACAATATGCACAGGAACTGATCCCAATACAAATCCTGTTAAGCTTTCAACTTTTCCTTTAATAGTAAATCGAATGTCTTTTAGTAGTTGTACATCGAGGTTGTACACTTGGTTGTTTACCAAATTAACGGTGGTTACAAAGGGGTAATAACCCGGTTTGCTGTACCTAATTTCATACACTCCTCCATTGGCAACTCCTGTTGCATAAGATCCATCACTCAGGCTAGTTTCTTCTTTGGTGTTTGGTTCAATCTCAACAGATACCTCTTGAATAGGCAATCCTGTTTCTACATCGGTGATTATTCCTTCTATTGATCCCGCTCTTTTGTATGTAGGATTTAATACAAACAAGCCTTCTTCAATATCGCTTACTAGCAGTAATCCTGAAGGTAGGTAAGGATAAACTCCCCAAGAGCCATTATACCCCGATCCTGTTAATGGACTGGTATCGTAATGTCCTACCTCCACCAAATTGTGTGGTCTAGTAGCATCATGTATGGTTATTCCATCTGTGTAATACGATGTAATTAAATAATTATTTAAAAAATGAGTGTTGTGAATAATCACCGGATTTCCATCTGAACGAAGGGATCGTATCCTATCTGTTTCAAAAATATTGTCTAGGTCACTTATGTCGTATGACGCCAGCCATGCACCTGATCGTTCATCGGTGGTGTACAAGTGTTGAGCATCGTCTGCCACCCAAATATTATGGGTGAAATTGCGTGGTGTGTTGTATGTTACTAACAAAACAGGATTTCCTGGGTCACTGATATCAACCATGGAGAAAAATCCATTCAGGATGTGTGCCAAATACAAGGTGTCACCTAACGCCATACCATCATGTACGTAATAATCATCAAACACTCCAATTTCCACAGGGTTTTTAGGATCGGCAAGATCTAATATGATGACTCCTCCTGTTCCTCTATTGGCACCAAAAATATAGGCAAAACCTTTTTTGTCAATAAAAATATTGTGAGCCGTGGTCCAATCTGTGAAATACTGATATTCTTTTACCCCACTGGTGTCTGGCAAGCTCGACAAGTCAAGTATTTGCAAGGCTCCACCCCCATTGTCGTTTACGGTGTAGCTGTGGTTTTTCCAGGTTTTAATGTCCCTCCAAATGGTGCTTACGCCAGGAGCAAAATATACTTCTATGGGATTAAATGGATCTTCCAGAGAAACTACTGAAGTTCCGCCCGAATTGACACCTACTAAAGCGTATTCAATACCCGTCGAATCGACATGTCCCCAAATATCACTTACCTTACTCTCATAAGGTAGTTGACTCATAAATTCAATATTGGTTTGTGCATGTGTGCTGATGGCTGTAATCAACACAGTCGTTACTATCAAAAAAATCTTCATGGTTCAAAATAACATAAAAAACATTGTTAAAGATAAGATATCTCATAAAATTGTTACAACCAACCCATTGAACCAGTGTATTACACGGCATTTAAAGTAGATTTTTTGAATATCTTTGAATAGTTAACCTAACTATTTAAACTCAGTATTATGAGAATCGTATTCACTTTTTGTTACCTATGTTTTGCCCTGATAGCCCACGCACAGAATAAAACACCAAAAGTAGAAAATGAAATCATTGTTCAGTTTAAGGTTGACCAGCCTAAAATGATGGATGTTGTAGCACGATTCGACGCTCCTACTCTTTTAGCACTCAGCGCGCATCTTGATGTAAAGGATATGAAACCTATCATTAACAAAACCTCCAACAACACCGTACGCCTCGTTTTCAATCCCTCTGAATTCTCCTTGGAACAAATAATAGAATTGTACAAAAACACAGGCTATTTTGAATACGTAGAGCCTAATTTTATTACCACAGGAAGTGGCGTAGAGAATACGCAGCCAAACGATACTCAATATGGTAAGCAATGGGGTTTAAAAAACGATGGTACGTTTTCAAATGCTCCCGCTACCATAGGCGCAGACATAGAAATGGAACAGGCCTGGGATGTTGAAACAGGTGATTCTAGTATGGTTGTCGCCATTATCGATACGGGTGCACGGTTGTCACATCCAGAATTTTCTGGCAGAATATGGGTCAATGAGAATGAAACCATGGATGGCACAGATTCTGACAACAATGGTTTCGTGGATGACGTAACAGCTGGATGGGATTTTATAAACAACGATAATAACCCTGCGGACGATCATGGTCATGGAACAAACGTGGCAGGTATCGCTATTGCAACTGGAAACAATAGTATTGGGTATGCAGGTGTAAATTGGAACTCAA
This sequence comes from Flavobacteriales bacterium, assembly GCA_047634195.1. Taxonomy (GTDB): domain Bacteria; phylum Bacteroidota; class Bacteroidia; order Flavobacteriales_D; family Luteibaculaceae; genus JBLIDJ01. The sequence goes on along the minus strand of JBLIDJ010000004.1, from coordinate 28,150 downwards.
AAATTATGATTTGCAAAGCGCTAGATGCAAACAATAGTGGTAATTATGCTGCTATTGCTGGTTCTATCTACTATGCCGTTGACAATGGCGCCAAAGTGATTAATATGTCTATTGGTGGCAGTGGTGAATCAACAACCTTAAAAAATGCGGTTGACTACTGTTACAACAATGGAGTGATTTTGGTTGTTTGTATGATGAATTTCAATAATAGTGTAAATTACTACCCTGCTGCTTACAGTAATACGATCGCTGTAGGCTCAACGGATTCTGATGACACAAGAAGCAATCCTTTTTTCTGGAGTACTACCAGTGGAAGCAATTATGGAAACCACATTGATCTTGTTGCACCAGGCAATTTCATGTATGGATTGAGCTACAGTTCAGACACCTACTACGGATCGTATTGGGGTGGTACTTCCCAAGCTACTCCACTCGTTGCTGGTGTTGTTTCATTAATGCTTGCCCAAAATCCTTCTTTAACGTTTGAAGACATTAGAACTATTTTAAGAGAATCGGCAGAAGACCAAGTAGGTGATCCGAGTGAAGATGCTGTAGGTTTTGATATCTACTATGGTTATGGCAGGTTAAATGCCAACAATGCCCTCAACCATCAATTGCTAAGCGTGAATAAAAAAAGTACCCAATATGACGACCTTTTGATTTATCCTAACCCTGTGAATAAGGACAACGCAGTGATCATAGCCAATTTAATGCAAGGTGACTATGAGATAACCATTTACAACATGGTCGGACAAAATGTAAGTCAAGTGAAAGAGTCTATAAGTAACAAAAAGCTTTCCATTTCAACAGCCAACCTTAAAAAAGGGACCTATTCTTTGACAATCACCAATGAGTCAAATAATAGGTCTATTACCAAGAATTTAATAGTTAATTAGGGGGGATTGTAAGGAAATCCAACCCCTTTGGCCTTTGCATAGAATAGCCACCCTACTTCAGTTTTTATAATAGATGAGCCTTATTTACCTTAAAAAAGCCCCTGAAAATGGCATAAAAAACCCAACAGCCTTTGTTACCTGAATAAAACAATGACTGTTGGGAAATTTGAAACAAATAACTAATACTACTCAGCTACTTCTGTTTCAGAAATGGAAACCACTTCAAGATCAAAAATAAGATCTTTCCCAGCTAAGGGATGATTTCCGTCTATGACAATACTATCTTCTTTAACCTCAATCACAAGCAAATTACTTTCTTGACCATCTGGCGTTTTAGAAACCAAGCCCATTCCAACTTCGGGTTTAAGATCTTCTGGAAGTTCACTTTTTTTCACTTCATGTTTTAGTTTATCATTGACTTCTCCATATGCTTCTTCTTTAGCAATGGTTATGGTCTTTTTTTCGTTTACTTTCATGTCAATTAGCCCTTTTTCAAAACCAGCAATTAATTGACCTTTTCCTAAGGTAAACTCAATTGGATCTTTTCCTTCAGAACTATCAAAAACTTGTCCGTCTGTTAATTTACCGGTGTAATGTACTTTTACGGTGTTGTGTTCTTTTACTTGACTCATACGCTATGCTTTGATTTTTAAAAATACTTTTTGCACAATTTTTATGCAGCAAACATTTTCGTTGAAACTAATTCAATTGCTAGCATCCAAAATCAAGCCAAAAAACTAAAAAACATGATTAAATGCCTATAAACTCAATGATTATCTTCATTAATGGATAAAAATTGCGCTATAGCCCTTTCATGGTCGTCTAAAGCAATTTTAAAATTCTTTTCAAAATTCTTTCATAAAAAACAATGACAACCGACAATTATGTCAGGTTGATAGGTATTCTTTGATAAATCGGACAAAATTCAGTGTTTGGTGTAGTAGCAACCTGTTGGGAGAAACGTTTTTATAATTAAAATAAACCACTATGGAATTAAAATCCATAATGGTTTATCTTATCGAATAATTAGTTCCTGTCCTATTCCAAATTTTTCAATCAATTTTTTCTCAATCAACTCAGGCAAAATTCGTTTAACTGTGGGACTTGGAATTCCAATTTTTTTCGCAATACCTCCTGATTTACATCCTGCATTATTTTCTATAAAAGTCAAAATGGATTTTTCTCGTGGCGATAATCGTGTTTCAATTCCATTGCTTTCAAGTTTAATCATTAATTGAGTCTGAATATTTCCAAGGGCATCAAAGAAAAATCGAATCCAATCCGTTACGTCTTCATTAGGTCTTTGTGCTTAACAACTCCTTAAAACGCTATAGTATTCAGTTTTTATACTATCTATTTCGTGTTCAAAACTTACATATTTAATCCATTTATATCCATGTTCAAGCAACAGCAACGTGGAAAGCAATCTGCTCAAAAGGCCATTTCCGTCTTGAAAATGATGAATGCTCACAAATTCATAAGCAAATAATGCACATTTTACGCGTGGATGCGTTTCCTTGTCATTCACATATATTAATTAAATTTGATACGATATGATTCGTTAATATTCGAAAACATGATACGATATGAGCTTATAATATACGATAGTGGTGCGATTAAATACCTTAACAAATACGGATAAATAAAACTTGACCTGACAAATACGGTGTTTTAAAGGTGTTTTAAAATCGAATACACATGAAAAAGGACAATGAAATTTCAGCTCGTTCATCAACAGAAAAACATCACTCAATATTAACACTCAAAACTGTTTAAAGCTCCCTGAGTATTGATGAGTTCTCTAGTTGGCTGTTTACTTCAGAGTAATAGGTATAGTTAGCCATGATTTTAGCTCCTAGTTTCCTTTACATTTAATCCATTTAAAATCCATTATTGGGGATTCTGCCTTTTCAGGTAAATTATCTGATTTGTTAAATGATGCAGTTGAAAATTCCTTGACTGATTGTTCGAAAAATCCTTGAAAAACCTTTATTTGTTCAATCGATTTATAGTTAATAGGAGTTAAATGAAGAAGTGTTAATGTAGCATTGTGATTTATTAAAAACCACCTTTCAAAAGCATCCCATTTTTTATATTCATTCAAACACAAGGAGTATGTTTTGATAGTATCTCCTATTATTTCATAAATCCCCCAAGCTGGTTTGTTTGTTCCAACTTCATCCCATTTGAAAAGACCGTCAGTCAATAACCAGAATTTATAATCGCTAGAATCTTTAATCATTCTAGATTCATTCGCACCATAAAGCGTGAAGTAATGTTTAATCCGATAGAAACCATTGATTGGCGTATCTATTTCGGGTTTGATTATACTTCCATCATAACAAATAGGAATATTTTGTTTAATGTTCTTTGGTACACTTGGATATTTTAAAAGCGTACAAGATGCCATCAGAAGGGCAACTAGTATGAAAAGAGGGAGTTTCATGGAATTGAGCATGATTTTTATCAATTGCGGCTAACATGCGAATAAGATACCTATCCATATAATTTTTAACCGCTGTTAAATTACATTTTAATATGAGCAAAACAATTAAACCCACGCCCCTATTACTCATAAAATATAACTAAGTGAGTTTTAATATCGATTAAGCACTTATCACTTTGTAAGAAACAACAATAAATTTTAAAGTCTTTCTGTACAAATTTATTCGTCGTTAGCAAAAAAACATCACCGCACGTAGAATCAAAACTTTTATAAACTGGATCTTGAGCATTGAGATGCTCTATTTTAAAATTCTTATTTAAATAAGAATTTTAGTTAACAATTATTGATACATTTTGTACTTAATCTTTACTTCCATCAACCATTATTTCACAAGCAATTAAACCTAGAGAGTTGCTTTTTTGAAGCTCCCTGAGTATTGATGAGTTTCCTTGTGGGCTACTTGGTTCTGAGCTAACAAGACAGTCGAAGGGGATTCAAAAAAAGGGAGAATTAAAACCATACGGCACAATCGTTTGCAGCCTAAAGAATTTTTAGCAGTGAACAAAAAGCACAAAAAAAGCCAGATACAAACATTTACCTGGCTTTGTCGTTTCAAAAATTGAATTTACTATTTCAAAGCATTTGTTTATCCATTGTTGTAAATATGAGCAGCATCATCCATCATACCCCAGTTCTCATCATCGATACAAATCTTAGCTTGCGTTACATGACCTAATATTGAGAAAATAACATTGGTTTCGCCCATGAAATCAATAAAGTCAACTTCTTGTTCGATAGTCAGAGAAAGTAACTATTCTATTTTCAAAAGGTTTTGACTTGAGATACGTTTATTGTCATCTGAAATAGTAAGGGTGTACAATCCAGATTTCAACTGTCCTGTATTTATGAATTGTTGCTTAGAATAGAGTTTTTCTTGCAAGACAATTTTTCCATGAATGTTTGTAATTACACAATTGTCACCTACTAATTCGCTTTGTACAATCAATTTAGCTTGAAATGGGTTAGGGTAAACCTCAATTTTTTGACTTTTTTTTTCAAGAATATTCACCGCCTCATTTAGTGTTACAAACACGGTATCGTTGTATGCTGACTCGATCTCGTCCTTGTTCAAAGCTGTAACTTTAACATTATATTGTGTGTCTGCTTGCAATCCAACTAATGATGCAGAATTGCGATTGACTTTCATTAAAAAATTATCATCCAAATAAATATGATACTCACTCGCAATATTGTTATTGGCAATATCCCATCTCAAATTAACTTTTGATGATGTAATGTTACTTAATATAATGTTGGTAGGTGTTGTTGGTAACAGAGTGTTGGCAGTATCTAAGGAAAAAATATCTTCAACCCACATAGGATAGTCAATGAAAGGGTTCCTATTCAATTGATAACTATACACGACTTCGTTTCTGTGTTGTTCAAAAGCATCAACAGGATCAAGCTTGTGCCACTCTAGTATAGTTGACAAGATAGCGTGAATTGGCTCTTGGGTGAATTTATCACTTGGCAGATAATCAACCAAACTTAAATTGGGCTCCCCATTTTCGCCCGTGTATCTAGTTGCCATATAAAATAGCATGCGTGCAACATCGCCTTTCACCTCATTTCTTGGTTCCCAAACCCAATTGTAATCACTGGTAAAATTTTGTGTGGAAACACCTTGATCTAGGTATTCTTTTTCACCCCAATGAAACCACCTATTATTTCGCGCCGAATTAATAGATACATCGGCAGGTCTTAAGTGATGCGCATCTGTGCCAGCACCTTTTGTGATGCCAAAATCGCCTCTAGACTTTGCCCAAACATGTTCTCTTGACCATCCAGAGCCACTGTTATATTCTTGTGCTGCATTGACAGACCAGCCAGAATAAAACAAAATAACATTTTCGGGATCTTCAATATCCTTATCGGAATTCTTTAAAATATCCCACACATCCGTATTAGAAGATGTGTATGGAAATTCTACATGATTTTTAATGATGTTATGCAAAGAATCTTTTAAGGCTTGACCTAAAACTCCTGCAGTACTATTGTAGTATCCTTCAGGGATTTGAGCATATATGCTTTGAGTAAAACACATACCCAAAAGCAACAAACAATGCTTCATTGTGAGTGATTAATAAGTGTGAATGTAAAAGGTTAGTTGGTTCTTTAATAAGTGTGTAAGTAACGGCAAATTATTGGGCAAAAAAAATCTACCCAAACCGAAGCAAGGGTAGATTTTTAGAAATAGTTATCTATTATTTCAAAGCATTCGCTAATGCGTTGTTGTAAATATGAGCAGCATCATCCATCATACCCCAGTTCTCATCGTCAATACAAATTTTAGCTTGCGTTACATGACCCAATACAGAGAAAGGAACATTGGTTTCGCCCATGAAATCAATAAAGTCGTCTTCTTGTTCGATATTCACAGAAACAACTACCCTACCTTGGCTTTCACCAAACAAGTATGCATCTGGTCTAATTTCAGAATCGGTAACAATATCAAATCCTAAACCTCTAGGCAATCCTTTTTCGAATAAAGTAACAAACAAGCCACCATCTGCTACATCATGTGCAGAACTGATTAATCCTTGCTTGATAACTTCTTTGATAGCTTCTTGCATTTCGTATTCTTTATCTAAATCGAATACAGGTGCTCCGCTTAGTTTAATACCATGAATGCTGGCCAAGTATTCCGATGCATTCACATCATTGTGGCTATCACCAATTAAGAAAATCAAATCACCTTTGGTTTTAAACCCTAGGCTCATCATGTTTGCTTTGGTTGGCAAAATACCCAACATACCAATGGTTGGTGTTGGATAAACCGGTACTTCTTTGCCGTTAGTAACCGTTTGGTTATAAAAACTAACGTTACCACCTGTTACAGGCGTTTCAAATTTCAAACAAGCCTTAGACATCCCTTTGATCGCACCAACAAAATGCCAGTAGCTTTCAGGGTTGTAAGGATTACCAAAGTTTAAACAGTTGGTAATTGCCGATGGAATACCACCTGAACAAACAATGTTTCTTGCTGCTTCAGCTACTGCAATTGCAGTCCCTACTTCGGGGTCGCTGTATACGTATCTTGAATTACAATCGACTGTTAAGGCAATTGCTTTTTCGCTTCCTTTAATGTTAAATATAGCTGCATCGCTCGGTGAATTGGTACTCATGTTACCAGTCCCCACCATAGAGTCGTATTGCTCAGCAACCCATTTTTTAGAAGCAATGTTTGGGTTAGCCAACAATTCCATGGCAACCGCTTGCAGGTTGATAGGCTCGTCTATTTGATCAATGTCAAATTTTTGACCTTCTTTATAGTAAGCAGGTTCGGTATATTCTCTTTCATAAACGGGAGCACCACCACCTAGTACAAGCGATTCTGCTGGTACATCGGCAACAACGTCACCATGCATGTGATATACAATACGTCCACCTTCGGTTACTTCACCAATTTGAACAGCATGTAAATCCCATTTTTCAAAGATATCTTCTACTACTTTTTCTTTTCCTTTATGCACTACAACCAACATACGTTCTTGAGATTCTGATAACAGAATTTCCCAATCCTTCATGTTGTCTTGACGAGTAGGTACTTTGTCAAGGTATATGTTCATACCATAACCCTTGGTCGCAGACATTTCGCACGTAGAGCAAGTAATACCTGCTGCACCCATGTCTTGCATTCCAACAATGGCATCTGTTTTAGCTAACTCTAAGGTAGCTTCCAACAATAATTTTTCTTGAAATGGATCTCCTACTTGCACCGCTGGCAAATCGGAAGCGGATTCTTCAGTCATATCCTTCGAAGCAAATGCTGCTCCGTGAATACCATCTTTACCGGTTGCAGAACCAACAATGTATACAGGGTTGCCAACTCCATAAGAAGTAGCTGATATCAAATCAGTTGATTTCATGATTCCTGCCGAAAAGGCATTCACCAATGGATTGGTATTGTATGAGTCGTCAAAGAAAACTTCTCCACCAACAACAGGAATACCAAAAGCATTTCCGTAATCACCAATACCTTTTACCACACCTTTTAGCAACCACTTGGTACGTTCTTCCTTGATGTTTCCAAAACGAAGACTGTTAAGTTGAGCTACTGGGCGAGCACCCATCGTAAAAATATCACGATTGATTCCACCAACACCTGTTGCAGCACCTTGATAAGGCTCCAATGCAGATGGATGATTATGAGACTCTATTTTGAAAGCACACGCTAATCCATCACCTATGTCAACCAATCCAGCATTTTCTTCACCTGCTTTCACAAGCATATGCGGACCATCTTTAGGAAGGGTTTTTAACCACTTAATAGAATTTTTGTACGAGCAATGCTCAGACCACATTACTGAATAAATACTCATTTCAGTAAAATTCGGCGTACGACCTAAAATTTCTTTAATTTTTTCAAACTCTTCTGGCAACAAGCCTAATTCAACTGCTTGCTCTAAAGTAGCCACTGGCGATTTAGTGGTGTTCTCCATAAGTATGTAAGGATTTTATTTGCCGCAAAAATAAACAATATTGTTGGCTCAACGAACCTTTTTACAACTTGTCTTTTTCGCTAGTAAAGAGTACTCAGTAAAAAGTATTTAGTATTCAGTCGTTATTACTCAATAGTTCGTTTCCCGATTATTAACGGAACTGACTTTCAGCCTTTAGACTGTGTGACTTTCTACTCCCGTCTGCTATCGGGGTAACCTTCAAGCCTCACCAGTTGAGTTTTTGTTATTTTTTGAAAACTGCAAATTGAAAACTGTCAACTGATTTTCAAACCTTTCTGATGCCGAATAACTATGTCCTCGGGACAGGCTTTTCCGACCTTAAATCTAAGAACTGGAACCTGTGACGCATAGAGTTGAGCTTATGCGCAGTAAACTTCTTCGACCAATATTTCAAAGATGAAATACCCTCAGGGAGCGGTTTTTTACAATCGCTGATGTAAAATGAATGCTTCATTGCGATGCGTGAAAACCTTCCAAAAAAAAATATGAATTCCTTTCTTCCACTTCGTTACAAAAGGAATGACGACATATTGACTCCCGAATCACAACTTTATCGGGACAAGCTTTTCCAACTTTCAAAATCTTAAAAACTTTCGACTTTTTGACTTTCCGATCACGAAGAAATCGGGACAAGCTCTAAGACCCTCAATCCTTCGACTCCTGAACTGAGCCTTGAATTGAGCGAAGCCGAAATTGAAGCTAAAACTTTACGACTTGCAGTCGTAAACCTAAAATCTGAAAGCGGTTACCTTTCATCCCGAAAAATCGGGACAAGCTCTGAAATCTAACCCCTATTCAAAAAGTTGACTTATTTTTACGCCATGACAAAAGAAGAAATTGCCAATAAGTTTTGTGAGAACACCTTAATGCAACATTTGGGCATTATTTTTACGAAAGTGGAAGAGGGAAAGATTGAAGCAACGATGCCTGTAACAGCCAATCACACGCAACCAATGGGCTTGCTCCATGGTGGCGCAAATGCCGCCTTGGCGGAGTCGGTTGGGAGTTTAGGTAGTGCTATGTTGGTTGATCAAAAAAAACAGGCTGTGGTTGGATTACAAATAAGTGCCAATCACCTTAAAAGTGTCTCCTCTGGAATAGTAACCGCCAAAGGGACAATCATACATAGAGGACGAACCACGCATTTATGGAATATTGACATCTTTGATGAGCAACAGCAATTATTAAGCTCGTGTCGATTGACTAACTACATAAAAACTATTTAATTTGAAGGCTTTTGTTGCTTATCGCAGCCCTAACACCAAAGACACCTGGTTTTTAAATACCCTATGTCAAGACATTAAAGTCGCAAGTTTTGTCATTTCACCATTTCAAGAATCGGAAGATTTTCACCCATTTTATTTCTCTGGACAGCCCGTAAGTTACCAGCAAGAGCGTTTAGTATTAACTAGTGATACGGATTTTGTTACGCCTCACTCCTGTTTGAATAATGAATACGAACAAGCATTTAATAATTACATCGCCGCATTTGAAAACAAGCAAGCAAGCAAAGCCATCTTATCTCGCATCATAGCTCAACCTTTTGATGACAACAAACTACCACAATTGTTTGATGCTCTTATAAAACAAAGGCCTGATGCTTTTGTTTATTGGTTTTATCACCCTAAATACGGACATTGGTTGGGCGCTACCCCAGAAATATTGTTACACCAATCTAACGAGCAATACAAAACCGTAGCCTTGGCAGGCACAACATTCAACAATACTTCGTGGACTCAGAAAGAAAAAACGGAGCAACAAATGGTCACAGATTATGTGGCTGATTGTTTGAGAAAACAAAAAATCACTGACTACCAAACCATAGGGCCTGAAATCATTGAAGCGGGGCCAGTAAAACATTTAAAGACAACTTTTAAGTGGTCACAGCCATGTGAAGCATTAGAGCTCGTTGAAAAGCTGCACCCTACTCCCGCAATTTGCGGTTTACCAAAAGACGCTGCTTTAGCGCTTATTCTCGCCAACGAAAAACACCAAAGAGCATTCTACTCAGGGTATCTAGGCCCTATTACACAGGGCAAACCGCAATTGTATGTCAACCTGCGCTGCATGCAGCAACTAGACAACATGGCCTACTTATATGTTGGTGGAGGCATCACAATAGATTCCAATTTGGAGAATGAATGGAAAGAAACCTCACATAAAGCGCAAACCTTATTGGGCATTATGGAAAATTTATAGAAATTAGCCTACCCAAATAACATAAGATGAACACCGACAAAAAAGAAGTACGTGCGCTGGTAGAAATATGTGTTGCCCACGGTGTTCGTCATGCGGTAATATCTCCAGGATCAAGAAACTCGCCTATCACCATTGCCTTTGATCAGCACCCTGAAATAATCACGCACAGCATTGTGGATGAGCGTTCCGCTGGATTTGTTGCGATGGGAATGGCAATAAAAAGCCAACAGCCCGCGGTAGTTGTTTGTACTTCTGGTTCGGCACTTCTGAATTATAGCCCTGCGGTGGTAGAGGCATTTTACCAGCACATTCCGTTAGTTGTTATATCAGCAGACAGACCTACAGAGTTGATTAATCAAGGGCTAGGACAAAGTATAGAACAACACAATTTGCTTACCCCAATTGTTAAAAAAGCAGTTTCATTACCAAATGTTATTCATAACAAGGAACAACAATGGTTTTGCGAACGACTTATTAATGAAGCACTAATAGCCGCAACGAGTCACAATCCAGGCCCGGTGCATATCAATGTTCCGCTAAGCGAACCACTTTACGAAACCAACAACGAAACATATCCGCCAGCTAAAATCATTAAACTAGCTAGTGCCAACAAACAACAATGGGATCTCCCGGACTTAAATAATTATCGTAAGATTTTAATTTTAGTTGGTCAAATGCCCCCTAATAAAGATGTTTTTGATCGTTTAGAAACACTTAGTTCCTTGCCACAAGTCCAAGTTTGGACAGAATCTACTTCCAACCAAAGTCACCCTGATTTTGTGGAAGGAATTGACAAACTATTAGCTAGTTTCACGAATAATGACGGACAAGATTTTGCTCCTGATTTACTCATCACCTTAGGCGATGCAATCGTTTCTAAACGCATTAAGGAATATTTGCAACAATCTTTCGAATATGAACATTGGCAAGTAGGATTGTCTGAAAAAGTAGTAGACACCTACCAGCATTTAACAAACGTTTATCAGACAAGAACAGCCGATTGGTTGACTCAGTTCATTAAACATTTAACACCTAATCTCGATGCCACATATCGCGATTTAGCAGCAACAAGAAATGAAGACATTGCTTTGCACCATGCCAATTTTTGTGAGCAAGCAGACTACAGTGACTTTTTGGTGTATCACCAAATCAGCACTTATTTGTTGGACAAAACGGCAGACCTTCACGTTGCCAACAGTGCAGCAATTAGGTACATACAGTTATTTGAACGCAGTGCTTTACAAACTTATTTTTGCAACCGTGGAACCAGTGGCATAGATGGCTCTACAAGCACTGCCGTTGGCTCAGCCATGGTGAGCAACCCAAACCAAGACACTTGGTTTTTGACAGGTGATGTATCATTTTTGTACGACTCCAATGCTTTTTGGAACAAAGAGCTGCCCAACAATTTAAAGATTGTGGTAGTGAACAACAGCGGTGGCGGCATTTTCAGAGTTATTGACGGCCCAAACAAAACCGATGTTCTTGAAACCTTTTTGGAAACGCATCATTCGCTAACAGGCGAACACGTATGCGAACAACACGGCGTGGATTACACCACAGCCAGCACGAGCAAAGAAATTAAGACTGGCCTTCATTGGCTTCATACAGCTACCAATACAGCCGTGTTAGAGATTTTTACCCCACGATTAGAAAACGCAGACATACTAAAAGAATATTTCAATTATTTAAACAATCAAGACTATGGCAACAACTAGAAATTGGACCACCATAAAAAAATACGATGACATTTTATTCGAATTTTTTGAAGGTATCGCAAAAATAACGATCAACAGACCAGAAGTTTACAACGCATTTAGACCAGAAACCAACTTCGATATGTTGGACGCTATGGATATTTGTAGAGAAAATCCTGATATCAATGTAGTGGTATTTACAGGGATTGGCGACAAAGCATTTTGTTCGGGAGGAGATCAAAACGTAAAAGGCGTAGGTGGCTACATCAGTGAAAACGGGGTTCCTCGTTTGAATGTATTAGACTTACATAAAAAAATTCGCTCATTGCCTAAGCCTGTTATTGCTATGGTTAATGGGTATGCCATTGGCGGTGGACACGTATTGCATGTTGTGTGCGACATAACCATTGCTTCTGAAAACGCGATGTTTGGACAAACAGGCCCTAAAGTTGGTAGCTTCGATGCAGGTTTTGGATCAAGTTATTTGGCAAGACACGTTGGTCAAAAGAAAGCACGTGAAATTTGGTTTTTGTGCGAACAGTACACGGCCAAAGAGTCTGAAGAGATGGGCATGGTTAACAAAGTTGTGCCACTAGCAGAACTAGAAAATACTACGGTACAATGGTGTAAAACCATTATGAAAAGAAGTCCTCTAGCTTTGCGTATGATAAAACGAGGCTTAAATGCTGAGTTGGACGGACAAACAGGCATCATGGAAATGGCCGGAGACGCTACCTTAATGTATTACTTGATGGAAGAAGCACAGGAAGGTAAAAATGCCTTTTTAGAAAAACGTGACCCAGATTTCAAGAAATTCCCAAAATTCCCATAACACCTTAGCGAAGGGATAATTCATATGAACATGAAACATTGGTTACAAGCATTTAGGTTAAGAACACTACCCTTAGCATTTTCATGCATTTTGCTAGGTAGTTTTTTAGCCAAAGAAAAGCTTGATGGTAGCATCTTGCTTTTCACCTTGCTTACAACCCTTTTCTTGCAAATTCTGAGCAACCTAGCCAACGACTATGGTGATTACAGCAAGGGGGTAGACAACAACCAGCGGGTCGGGCCTACAAGAGCTTTACAGGGTGGTTTTATCACTAAAATACACATGAAAAGGGCAATCGTTATCTTTTCGGTGTTGTCGCTTATTTTCGGTATTTCCTTGCTTACGCTTGCGTTTGATATTACCCAGCCATTGTTCTTTGTGTTTTTACTACTTGGTGTTTCAGCCATAGTAGCAGCCATAAAATACACAATGGGTAAAAACCCTTATGGCTACATGGGCCTGGGCGATGTTTTTGTTTTTGTTTTTTTTGGACTAGTAGGTGTTGTTGGCACTAACTTTTTGCACACACATACATTCGATGTATTGATACTCCTACCCGCTTGTACGGTAGGTTTTTTGAGTGTAGGAGTGTTGAACTTGAATAACTTAAGGGACATAAAAAACGATAGCGAATCGGGCAAAAAAACACTAGTTGTCAAACTAGGATATGCAGTAGGTAAAAAATACCATGCAAGTTTATTAACAGCCGCAACAGTTTGCGCGTTTGCATACGTCATACTAACAAACAATCTGTTTGAGTGGCAACACTACCTTTTTGTATTAGTCCTCCCTATTTGGATAAAACAAATAATGTTTGTTCGAAAATGTGAAACGCCTAGTGATTTAAATCCTGAGCTGAAAAAACTAGCCATGAGTACCTTGTTATTTGTGCTGTTGTATGGATTACCTTTTATTAACTAACATGAATTTAACAGCCACTTGGACATACCGCGATTTAGCATTCAAAGTACCCAGTGGTACTTCTCGTGGGGTACTAACCACCAAACGATCGTATTTCATTCTTATTAAAGACACCCATTCAGGTAAGATAGGATATGGAGAGTGCGGTGTTTTGGCCAGCTTGAGCATAGACTACCTTCCAGCATATGAACAATGCTTGCGGAAATTGTGTGCCAATATCAATGATGTTACTCCCGATCAATTCATCGCTTTTCCCTCCATTCGTTTTGGTTTAGAAATGGCCTTACTTAGTCTTTCACAAGAAGATCCTTTCATATTATTTCCTTCCAAATTCACTACTGGAGAATCAACCATGGAGATAAATGGTCTTATTTGGATGGGTGATTTTGACTACATGAGCCAACAAATAAAAACCAAAATTGAAGAAGGTTATTCATGTATCAAGCTAAAAATTGGTGCCATAAATTTTGATCAAGAACTCAAATTAATTAAACAAATAAGGAAAGAATACAGTAAAAACGACATAGAAATTAGGGTTGATGCCAATGGTGGTTTTAATCAAGAAAATGCATTACATAAGCTTCATCAACTATCTGAATTACAAATACATTCGATAGAACAACCTATTGCTCAAGGTCAATGGAATATGATGTCAAAACTATGCAAAGAGTCACCCTTACCTATTGCACTAGACGAAGAACTCATAGGCGTGCACGATGCTAACACACAATCAGAATTATTAGACATTATCAAACCCCATTATCTAATTTTTAAACCCAGTCTATTGGGTGGATTTGCTGCTACTAATCAATGGATAAAAAAGTGTGAAGCAAGAGGTATTAAATGGTGGATAACATCTGCATTGGAATCTAACATTGGTTTAAGTGCTATCACTCAATTCACTTACACACTCAATAATCCTTTGCCGCAAGGACTTGGCACTGGTCAACTCTATACGAATAATATTACTTCTCCTTTAGAAATTTCAAAGGGGCGAATTGCTTACCGAAAAAAAAATCCTTGGAAAATAGACACCCTGTTTTCTAGTAATTCAATGACACTTGAAGACATATTGAATGAATCAAGCAATGCATCTTGGATACAAGACATTCAAGTATTTCATGAGAATTGGTATGATACGTCTAAAACTATTGAGGTTCAAACGAGTGGCTCTACAGGTAAGCCTAAGACTATTTCGCTACCTAAAAAAGCAATGGTATCAAGTGCCAAAAACACAATTAAGCACTTCGGTATTCCAAAAAATGCGACAGCACTACTCTGCCTGCCTGCTCAGTTTATTGCTGGCAAAATGATGATCGTTCGAAGTATTGTGGGAAACTGGAATTTATCTGTTACCAAGCCGACTTCGGCAATTGAAATCCCAACCCAATCATTAGATTTTGTTGCCATGACACCGCATCAAGTTATTTGTACTATTAAAAAATACGGTGCAGCTTCGTTTAACAACATCAAAATACTTATCATAGGCGGAGGAGAAATTCCAATAAATGCTTTAGAAGAAATCACGCTTTTACCTTGTCAGGTTTTTAGCACCTATGGCATGACTGAAACCATTACTCACGTTGCCACCAAAAATCTGCAACAAGCTAACGCTACTTTCAATACACTCCCAAACATTGATATTTCAATAGATGATAGAAACTGTTTGGTTATTGCAACAAATTATTTAGCTGGAAAAATAATCACCAACGACGTGGTAAACATCATAGATACTAAGTCTTTCGAATGGATGGGTAGAATTGACAACGTCATCAATTCAGGAGGACTGAAAATACAGCCAGAACTATTAGAACAAACGCTAGGCAAATATTGTTCAGACTTATTTTTCTTTCACGGAGCAGATCATGAAGTTCTTGGACAACAATTGATATTGGTGACAGACAAACAAACAAACCTTGCTGCACTTACGGAATCCATATTAAAAAACGTTCCTAAACATCATCATCCCAAACAATTGTGGATAGTGGAGCACATGATAAAAACACCCACGGACAAAATTAACCGTAAAGCAACCTTGGAAAGTGTTGTTGAGAAACGAGAGGTTTAGGGGTAAAGGTTAGAGGTGTCAGGTGTCAGGTAACAGAGCCTGTCCCGATTACTTGTGCTGAATACTTCTGTAAACTCAGTACAGGCTAAGTTGAAGTATTCGGAATGTTAGAAATCATCACACTTTCCAACCTTTCGACTTTCAATTTTTTTGACTTTCAGACTTTCAGGCTTTCTTTATACTCATACAAACACCACAAGTACGATTAAAAATCTTTATTGTGCTTAATTCAACTTTAAACACGGTAATACCACTTGCATTTAATACTTTTGCATAAAATATAGAACATGTTTAGTAGAGAAGTGAAATTTGTGTTAACGGCCTTGTTTACTGGTTTATCAGTTTGGCAGTTTATTGAAGGAAACATTGGCAATGGAATTTGGTGGTTATTATTAGCGCTCCTTATTGTTTTATTCATTTTTAAGAATGAGCGTTTGTTGCTTATTTTTTATTATTTGAGAAAAAATAATATGGAAAAATCGCAGCAAATACTCGATGGCATTAAAAAGCCTGAGAAGTTAATGCGTGCCGATGAGGCTTATTATTACTACTTAAATGGTTTGTTGCAATCTCAAAAAGGGATCGCAAAATCAGAAAAGTTTTTCAAAAAAGCATTAAGCGTTGGATTGCGTTTCGATCATGACAAAGCAATAGCTAAATTGAACTTAGCAGGTATTGCTGCATCAAAAAGACGTAAGCGCGATGCTACTAACTTAATTGCAGAAGCAAAAAAACTGGATAAGCGTAACATGCTTAAGGATCAAATTAAAACATTGCAACATCAATTAAAGCGTATTTAACACCTTGTTGAACATACTTTATCAAGACCAAGACCTGCTCGCTATTCATAAGCCTGCAGGTCTTTTGGTTCATAAAAGCTCTGTTGCTGCCGACATTTCTGAAAATGCGGTAGACTTACTTCAAGCGCAAATAGGCATGCCCGTATTCCCAATCCATAGACTTGATAGAGCAACGTCTGGTGTGTTGTTATTTGCACTAAGCGCACAAATGACTAAAGTAATATCATTGATGATGCAGGAAAATGAAGTAAAAAAATGGTACATATCCATTCTTCGAGGCACTACCTCCCCTGCTGGCCACATTACCAAATCCCTCAGCTCTGAATACAACCCAACTAAAAAATCGGCGATCACGTATTACAAAACATTAAAAAACTGTTTAGTCAATATTCCATATCGTAGGTTTGACACTACTCCATACAGTGTTGTCTTAGCATCTCCCCAAACGGGTAGAACCCACCAGTTACGTCAGCATTTTGCGCACATAAGACATTACATTATTGGAGACAAAAAGCATGGCGACATTAAACAAAACAAACACATTTTGGCGCAATCGAACGAGCAAATTATGTATCTACATGCTTGTCAATTGAGTTTTAACCACCCTATCTCTCAGGAAAACATAATTATTCAAGCGCCTATTCCTTCTAATTGGGGTTTTGTAGGCAAACTACTTGACGTTGATTTTAATACAGTGTTAATCCGTTCTGAGCTAAGCAATCATCCTCTTTTGTTTTTTACTTCCAGCACCATAAAACAACAATGCACGCATCATGTCTATGCTTGACAAAGGCTTGTCATAGATGGTTACGTGATGTGTAAAAGGAAACGATCTGATTACTTGGTTGTTAATGGATGCTTCAAAAACTATGGGCAAATGCCCTAGTTCATTTTCTATGGCTTTGATTAAATGTATGTTTCTAAAATCTCCGACAAAAACTAAATCGAATTTGATGAAATTTGCTAGTTCAAACGCCAACCCTATCCCATTGGCAACAAACCAATGATTGCCGTGTAACCTGTAAGTAAACGGAATCATGATCTTTGCTTCTTTTTCAGAGCTTGCTATGTACAACAAATCAGCCATTCGAGTTTGTTTATTTTGACTTACGTGTATTATCGCAGCTTTGTGACAAAGATTATGTTTAACAACACTGAAAAACGTCGAACGACAATAAGACGGCTAAAATTCTTTTATCCATGCATTAAATAGTAATTTTCAGCGTTGGTAATTTCTCACCAATAATCAATATTAAACAAGGATGGAAAAGACATATTACGACCCAAAGGATCTAAAGAAATTTAAAAACATCACTGATTTTCAAGAAGAATTAGGTGAAAAGTTTTTTGATTATTATGGAGCTGTCTTCAAAGAAGGTGCTCTTTCTGCCAGAGAAAAATCGCTCATTGCTTTAGCTGTTTCCCACGCTATTCAATGTCCTTATTGCATTGACGCTTACACGGTTGGTTCGCTCGAAAAGGGGGCGAATGAAGAACAAATGATGGAAGCCGTCCATGTAGCAGCGGCTATTAAAGGTGGTGCAGCCTTGGTACATAGTGTTCAAATGATGAACAAAGTGAAAGAAGTAAGCATGTAAATGCAAAAAATACTATGAGTAAAACAACAAAATCGCTACAAGGTCAAGGGCATGCATTGGCAAATGCGAAAGACCAAATCGATTTATTGCATATCAAAGAAGATCGTTTCCCAACGTTTGGAGAAAAAATCAAAGATATTGGGCTATTACCATTAAAGCCTACACAAATTGACATCTTTCAAATAAATGTTGGGAAAATGTGCAATCAAGTGTGTAAGCATTGTCACGTTGATGCTGGCCCTGATCGTAAAGAAATAATGACCAAAGAAACGATTGATGCTTGTTTGGTTGTACTCAAAAATAATCTATCAATTCGAACATTAGACCTAACAGGTGGAGCTCCTGAGATGAACCCCCATTTCAGATATTTATGTGAAGAAGCTCATAAGCTAGGTGTTCACATTATTGTCAGGTGCAATCTTACCATTATTGTTGCCAACAAAAAATACAATGATTTGCCTGAGTTTTATGCAAAACACAACATTGAAATCGCTTCTTCCCTACCTCATTACACAGAAGGAAGAACGGATAGCCAGCGTGGCGATGGTGTATTTGAGCAATCCATTCGTGCATTAAAAATGCTGAACGCTGTTGGTTATGGCAAACCTGACTCTGATCTTATCTTAAACTTGGTATACAACCCTACTGGAGCCTTTTTACCTGGCAATCAAGATGACCTTGAACGAGACTACAAACGACAACTTAAACTGAAATTCGACATTGATTTCAACGCGCTTTTTGCCATCACAAACTTGCCAGTAAGTCGGTTTCTAGATTATTTGGTGAGTAGTGGCAACTATGAAGAGTACATGGAAAAACTCTTGGATGCTTTTAACCCCGTAGCGGCTGAAGGTGTGATGTGTAGAAACACTATTTCTATTGGTTGGGACGGATATTTGTATGACTGTGATTTTAATCAAATGCTAGAACTAAAGGTAGCTTCAAAAGGACAACATATCAGTACTTTTGATTTGGATGCCCTCACCAAGCGCAACATTATTGTTGATCAACACTGCTACGGATGTACTGCTGGTGCAGGATCTAGTTGTGGTGGACAAACGGCTTAGGATAAACAGCGTGTTCTTCTTAATTCAATTATTTCATTTTGGAAGAGTTGCTGTTGAATTACCTAATTCAAGAAGCTACTAAGATTGGTTCTTTCTGCACATGATATGTGCGTCAAAAAATCAGCTCATCCGATAAGAATGCAAGAACTAACAAAAAATCTCTGAGAAGGGATCTTTTTATCATGATATTGTCTGAATACATAAGCGCGAAATCAACGAACTAACTACCACGCGATAAAATGGTGCGAGAATTGGGAACGGAAAGAAACACTTATTTAAACAAGTATTTCACAAACGTATTTCTGAACAAATATTTTTAAAAAGTACCGACTAACGAGATATCATTAGATAGATAGATTGCGGCTTTTATTTCTTTTGTTAAACGCTCAGTAACAAGAATCTTAATCTAAGCACCTTTAGGTGGCATAGAGCCATCGCCTATAAAACGACTCTGATGGAACTAACATCATCTTAATTAAAGTATTCAACCTTTTTTTTTGCCGTGATTGATTCTTGGTGAACTAAGGCAAGAGACGGTTTCGAAGCACCATACTTTTGGTTTATTACTAAACTTTGTAAAAAGATACTCACTTTGATTTCAGCACTAAAACCGCTATTATTTTTACACACTATTATCGCCTTTTTCTTTCAGCTTCTTATTTAGTAAAGTATAAAAGTTTGGCATCTCTAATATGTTTGTATCGTAAAACGTACTATACATTAATAGGTTTTTAAAATTTCAAACTAACACCACATGTAATATTTACGCCTAAGTCATTGGCAAAGTACCGTTGACGGTTTAGATAATCTCTATATGCTACATTCAAAACGTTATCTACTTTTGTTGTTAACCTAAGTCTGGTTTTCTTTAACTGCAAATCAGTTGCTATTTTTATGCCTAATAAATTATATCCATTTGGAGGCAGCACAAAATCTTGCTCTTTCAAAATATTTTTTTGTTTAAAGACATAAAGATTATTCAATTCAATAGTAACGTTTTCTAACTGTTTTTCGCCTACAGCAATTGACGTTGAAAATTCATAGACAATACTTCCTCTAATATTATTTGAAGGGAAATTAATTAAAGGAAGATTATTACTCAAATCATTAGCTCTTATAGAGCTGTAGTCTAATTTGGTTAGTATTGATTTGTTTATTTGATATTTTCCCGAGATGTCGATTCCGTATATTTCAGCATTAGTCTGTTCGTATTTAAAAACAGGAAAAGAGCCTCTAACTGTTAGTCTAATTTCATCTTGTGGATTAAGGTAAATAAAGTCATTGATATTTTGATAGTAAATTAATGATTCAAAAGAAAAATCACCCTTTATATTAGCATTAAACCCAAGTGTTGTTTTTAAAGAGTTTTCGGTTTTTAAGGCTATACTTCCTTCTTCAATACCACTTACTCCTTGGTGCAAACCATTACTATACAATTCATTTATTGCAGGGTTTCGAGTTGCAGATCCTATATTGTAAGAAAAGGAAAAATAATCACTTACTGAGTATACCCAGCCAACTGAAGCACTAAAATTCTGAAAATTATTATTATATCGTATTATTTCTCTTGGGATAGTGCGACTTATGGCAGCAACATTTTGTTTTACATTGTCATACCTTAAGCCTAATTCGAAAAATGATTTATTCAATTTCTTAGAAGTTAATAAATAAGCACCCGTTTCGTAAGAGAAGTAATCGGGAATCAATGGTAATACTCCTGTTTCAGGATTATTGGTATTGTCTGTAATATTGAATTGAACACCTGATTTTAATTTTAATTTATTTTTAAATATTTTTTGATGTTTTCCTTCAAAGAAATAGGAGTACTGTTGTAAACTAAGAGCAGGAATATCTATACGTCCGCTCCGTCTAACATCAAATTCTTTTCGATTATTAAACTGACCTGCAAACGTAAAATCTAACCATTGCGTGTCATCTTTATAATAATTGGAATGAATTTTTAATAGGTGGTGCTGCACTCTCTGTTTTGGTGCTTCGATGCGGTAGCTAAATTTATCTTCCGTAAAAAATGGAGTTTCTCGCACTAAGGCTTCTTCTAAGTCGGTCAAATTCCCGATATGAGAACCTCTTAGAACACCTAATTCGGTATTGAATGTACTATAATATAAATCTGTACTAAAATTTTTGGAAAATGATTTCTCCAATTGTAGTGCAAAATTGGCTTCTTGATTTCCTGTATTATTTAAATAATACGTTGCTGTTTTTTTATCGCCAGTTTTTTTTAGAGTTCCATTTATCTTCCAAGCAATTTTAGGGTTGTATTGTTGTAATTGCAGGTTTAACCCGTTACCTAAACCATTTGTCTCAAAGAAGTAATTGGCGCTGCCGTGTAAATGAGGTTCTCTTTCTATTTTTTTTGGTTCTACTAAAATTACACTTCCAAGATT
This sequence comes from Flavobacteriales bacterium, assembly GCA_047634195.1. Taxonomy (GTDB): domain Bacteria; phylum Bacteroidota; class Bacteroidia; order Flavobacteriales_D; family Luteibaculaceae; genus JBLIDJ01. The sequence continues at coordinate 6,695 of JBLIDJ010000004.1, read as the reverse complement.
TGAACCCATGTACTCCAATGCTGATGCACCTTTAATTACTCTAATTTTATTGGCTACTAATGGGTCTATTTCTGGACTATGGTCATTCCCCCATTGTTGACCGCTTTGTGAAATGCCATTATTTAAAATAGTCAACCTATTTCCATAAAGACCATTTACTACAGGTTTTGATATACCACTACCATTCTTTAGAGTACTCACACCATTAATAGATTCGAGCATATTTGACAAATTTTCATTTGCATTGTCGGTAATGTTTTGTTTGCTTATGGTTTTGATGTTTTGAGTTGTTTTAGGTGTGGATTTTGCATTTACAACAATACCTTCAAGAGTATTAATTGAATGTTCCATTGTTATATTTAAAACAGTATCTGTAGTAAGTTGCACAAAAACTTGTTTAGATTCACAACCAATATGACTTATAGCAATGTGGTAGTTTCCTTTACAAATGTTTGGTAATTGAAAAAAACCTCTACTATCTGTAGAGGTTCCAATACTGCTTTTATTGATGTATATATTTGCAAATTCCAAAGGTAAACCTGTATCAAAATCTTTAATATTGCCACTTATAGTAAGTAAACAATTTTGAGAAAACCCGAACACAGGCATACATAATACTATATATATAAGGTATGTTTTCAACTCAACGCTTTATTTGATTATTACTAAAGTCTATTTTATTGAACAGTAATATTAAACGTTACTTCGATATCAGTTTCTCCACCTGCATTAGTAATATCTCCGCTCGTTACACCACTTGCCGACTTGTTTGGTTCGTGTCTTAAAACAACTGTAAGAGTTCCATTTCCAATATCCGTAGTAGTTACAGTTGATTGAAGTCCAAGAGGGTTTCCGTTTGCATCTTGATCATCATAGGCAACAGTTAAACCTGCTATGTTTGTTTGAAAAAAGAATTGATGATCTTCATCTTCCTCTTGAATTTCTGATGTGATATTTCCTGAAGGAGATTCTTGTTCATTTAAAAGAACCAATGCACCTGTGTAAGTTTTGTTAGAATCTAATGTCCCTCCTGTAATAATAGGAGCATTTCCTCCGTCTCCATCTAAATCTTGAAAACTTAGAACTACTGCTGTTCCTCCACCATTTGGAGTTAGGGTGTAATTTAATGTTGTTATAACTTCATCTTCATTTGGAATCACTGGATCCTCATCCTTACGGCAAGAACTTAATGCTATCGTTGCTAAAAGTAAGCTTGTCATTATTGTCTTTAATTTTGTCATTTTTTTGCTTTATTAATAAATTAAAATGTTGCACATTTGCAACAATGATGCAAATATAGGTGAAACCACTTGTTAGATGCAACAATGTTGCAATTAATATTATTATGTCAAATATACTAAATAACAAAAAAATAAGTGAAACTCCTTTTCGAAAGGAAGTGTTGGCAATTTTTGATAAATACAATAATGCTATTCCTTTGTCTTTAGTTGAGAAAGAATTAAAAGAGTTCAATCGAATTACGTTATATCGGACAATAAAAGTGTTTTTAGAAAAAGGTATTATTCACGAAATTACTATTAATGGGGCAGTATCTAATTATGCTATCTGCAAAGAAGAATGCGATACAATTGCACACCACCATCAGCATATTCATTTTAAATGTATAAGTTGTAGTATAATTTTTTGTGTTGAAGTAGATAGATTTCCTTCAATAAATTTACCAAAATATAAAATTGAACAATTAGAGATTCAGGCTACAGGATTGTGTCAAAGTTGCAATGTTTGATTTATTCTAATGCTATTTTATCTATCTGGAGCTCAAAATTTTCTTCATTTTTGTTTCCGATTAAAAAAACTATTTCTTCAATATAATCCTCCGAAAAATTTGGTTTAGCAAGCTTTCTCCCCCTAAATGAAGGGTACATGTCTTTTAGATTGATTTGTATTTCTTGCCAATCTCCATTAGTTGAAAAGGTTGATATATAGGAATAATAATCCCCAGAATTGGACTTTATTCTAAATTGATATTTCTTCTTATCACCTTTTATTTTAAGGACTATTTTAGTGAAGTCCCTAATTAATTTTCTTTCGAATTTATGCCTTACAGATGAGAAGCCTCCATTGTTATCTAATGATATGGAACCTCTAAAAACACCATGACCTTGAGGGCTTAATCCGAAAGAACCTGAGGATTTCCCTCCCATAACAACATCATCAATTATTACCCAATTTTTTAGATCTGATTTTTTATTAAACTCGAAGATTATATTTGACGCCATTGAAGTGAACATTATCATCATAAAAATTGAGTACTTCATGATTTATCATTTTTATTATTTACATCTTTTGGCTATACCTAGTGCGGGATTGAAAAGCGGAGTTTTCAATCATAGTACGATGTGAGCCAAAGCAAAGTTTTGCCAATAAATTTACAAAACAATTCGTCAAAACGAAGCTTTGGCGGTTTTAAAAACTTAAACCCCCATTTATCTTTGAAGCCTCCATTACGCATAGTTTTTGTTGAACTCAACATCCGGTAGCTAAAGGTTACCCGAATAGTCTACCCCGCCTCCTGCGGGGTATATTGCCCATAACTAATATAATCATGTTATGAATAAAAATAGTAAAAAGTATGCCTGGTTAAACACCAGAGAAGACAGTGCTAAAACCATAGTAGCACAAGCCAAGCGTGAAGTACCCGGGTTTAAAGAGCATTACGCAAAATTTGAAGAGCAAACCGTAATTGGTGGTTATGCCGCAAGTACCCTCTTTAATTATTCTAGAGCAGTCGCTAAAATAAGCCTGCATTTTATACTTAGTAATAAGATATAAAATAACCGAATAACAAAAATATAAGTGTTTTTCAGCAGGCCCTACTTATGCCCTGTGAATACCTTCATGTGTTATCAAAAAGTGATAGATTCATTGGAAATATGGAAGTAAACATCAGCTTCAATGGTGAAAAATTAATCAAAAGCAACATAACATTTTATTAAAACCCGCCGCATTGAGCGCAGCCGAAATGCATAGACTGGTGGTGCGGAGGAAGAAGTTCAAAATCAACCATACTTCGACTTCGCTCAGTACAAGTACTTCGACGTCGCTCAGTACAAGTTCTTCGACGTCGCTCAGTACAAGTAATGAACTGTGGCCTTAGAGCATGTCCGAGGAAACGAGGTGCAACTCATTACTGCTTAATTGTTAGCCATAGTTTATTCTGTTTGGCCAGCGTTTATTGAACTATTTACAGTTTGATTCATGGCAGTAGATATTACTTTAACGTCATAACCATTTTTATCAATATAAATCCATCCAAAATAATCGCCTTGATCTGTGTTTATTTTAAGACCTAAATAGACTGTATCATTGAAATTTGTTGCAAATGGTGCTGATGCTGAAGATAACATTAGCATCGCTGCATTTGACCATTGTTGTGAATTATCAATTACATCGTTTAAAACAAATTGTTTAACAATATTATAATCCCCACTTATACCTACCCTATTCTCGTTAGATGTTCCAGAAAGCACAATGCTTGTGTTGTAGTTAGCACATGGGCCGCTAGCACTAACGAAATTATACCAAGAGTTGCATGAAAGGATAAAGTCAACTACATTATCATTATTGATATCAAGCGAAATACTTGCTGTAGAGTCTGAAGGGGAAGGAACATATCCACATCCTGAACCATGGTAAATTAGAGAGTCAACGGAGGTTATTTGAATATTAGGATTTAATTCAGTGTATGTTATACTTTTAGCGATAGGATTTTCAGTGATAAGATTTTCAGGTTCTAGATCATTTTCTTTAGAGCAGCTAATGAAATTAATAACAAAATATAAGTCTCAATTTTCATATTATTTTAAATTTATGGCTAATGTTGATGTATAAGATTAGTTACGTGTTTAGGCACCTATATTAGCACATACAAACCGAATAGAAAATTCGCGAGGATTTTCTTGAGCAGGCTTGCACCAGCACTTAATTTTAATCGGTGTCAGACAAAGTGTCTTTTTCATATTTGTTGTGGATTATTATTATTGCTAATCCAAAAAGAACAGCCGCTACAATTAAAATTGTACTTATCAATCCGCTTACTCCGAAAGAAATACGGATTAAAATTGTTGAAACTACAAAACCAGAATTTCTTATTATTTTGTGAAATTTGTCTGTATAAAAGAAGGAAATCAACAGAAGAACGACATCCACTAATATCAGAACGGTAAAAAATTCGTCAAAGAATAAATTGTTAATCGTCTCAAAACTGGGCAACTTGTTTGAAGTAAGGGAAATATCTGATGTCCAATTAAAAAGTGTAGCCAAAGCCATCGTAAAAAATATTGGAACTAAAATAAGGGCAATTATTTTCTTTCTACGAATGAACCTATCAATTTTTAATTTATTTTCTTTTTGTTGCGCTAATTTTTGCATTCCTTGTTTTTGAAATTGAAAAATCAGGTAGAAAAGAATAATTGAAGCCAAGATGTCATAGGTGAATTGCAAATCTCCTTTTATTTCAAACCAATCTGATGACAGCTCAAGAGCAGATAAATCTTTAAATAATTTTCGGATAATTATAAGTGTTATAATTTCATACTGTTTAGTTATGTAGTTGGTAAATGATTTTGGTAAGTAATAGATTAACAAGTAAACTTCAAAAACAAGTATAAATGAGAATGGGGTGTAAATTGCCGATATCGGATTTTTAAATAATTCCGATTCTGAAGGAAAATTTACCATACCAAATTTTGATAAGTAAATTAAACTTAAGTGAATAAAAAAGCCAAATAACGCAACATATAGTATTGTTTTTTCAATCCGCTGTTTGGCGTATTCAGACAGCAAAATTTTGTAAATTTTATCTAATAAATTCATATTCTATTATGTCTGATATATGTTGCCTAACATGCTGATATGTTTATAGGTAAACATATCTACTCCCGATAGTTATCGGGAATATGTTCATACCAAATGTAAGTTATCAAGTGGACTTTTAATAGCTTTAATGTTATTTCGTTAGTCCTATCGCTATTATGCACTAATAGCAACTGAATATATCTTAAAGTCTTTACCTCTTTATAATAAGTGTGTAGCAAATGAGGAACAAATTCATGAACTCCTTTAAAATCAACAATTGCAAACTGATTTTTGGAACTAATGAAACATGTTTACCAACCTAACGATGGACGGGCGCAGGGCACTGTTGCCTATGCAGAAATATTTTACTGTAAAACATATTTAGGGTCTGCTGAAAAAGTCAGAAAAGCTACCTATATAAGGCGGCAAAACGAAGCCGTATAGTAATACTGCGAGTTGAAGGCAACGAAATAGAGGCAGCTTTTCTGACTAACGCACAAAAAGTGCAACGTTAAGGTTCATTTTCACTCAAAAACCTTGCGTTTTATACTTGGTAATAAGCTATAAATAACTGAATAACAAAAATATAAGCGTTTTTCAGCAGACCCTACTTATGCCACGTGAACACCTTCATGTGTTATCAAATAAGGGCTAGATTCATTGGAAATATGGAAGTAAACATCAGCTTCAATGTTGAAAAATCAATCAAAAGCAATACAACATTTTATTAAAACCCGACACATGGAGCACAGCCGAAATGCATTGACTGGTGGTGCGGAGGAAGAAGTTCAACATCAACCATACTTCGACGCAGCTCAGCACAGGAACTTCGACGCAGCTCAGCACAGGTACTTCGACGTCGCTCAGTACAAGCAATGAACTGTGAACTTATAGCCTGTGCCGAAGAAACGAGGTGCACCTCATTACTGCTTAATTGTTGGTAGCCGTTTCTATTTTACTTGTTATTATTTCATTTCGTTAATAGTCATTAGGGATTGCAAAAATCGCAATACATAGGATCTTCTTTTGTTTTATTAGATGGATACATTTTCTCTTTTGAATATTCACAACGCTGACATTCATAAATATGACTTAACGTTGATTTAGTTGGTGATCCACATAAATTACATACTAACCCTTTTTTTACTTCTGTAACGTCAAAACCTGGTGCGTTACATTCTGGGCATTGAGAATTTACTTTATCTACTAATTTTTTAGCCGCATGTTCAATTACAGACATTCGGGTAGGGTTATACATTGCCCTCATGTCTGTTTCTGCATAAACAGAATTAAACTCGTTAATGAGTTTTTTAAAGTTTTTTTTGAGTAAGGTTATATCTGTAATCCCTTTAATTATATGAGTGTTATCTTTCTCTGATTTACGAAGTATAAGTCCATGTGTTGGAAATTTAACAGCTTTTGCAAAGTCTAAAAGGTCTTTTTCGTTTTCAATTTTTTTACCCTCAAAATTGGTTTCTAAACTTAATTCTCTAGCAATTATTTCTAAATTGTTTTTTTTGTCAATGAATATTAAAAATTCATCGTCTGCCCTTGCAAAAAATATGGAGGGGTGGGAACCAAAGGAACCTTCACTGGCAACACCCAAATCACAGTTACTTGCTTCCATCGCTAAAAGACATTTTTTTCTAACAGTTGAAATTGGGTCAAGTTCTCTTTCAATTTCTCCTGAAAAAGTGCCTAAAGTATCTGTGTCAAAACTTTCATTTGTAAAGCAGGTTACTCCTAGATGTTTTTCTAGCAAGGGGGCAATTACCTTTTCCTTTTCATGTTTAGTAGCAATTACAAGCTTTCTATTTTCAAATAATGAAGTGTTCATATAATTTATAGTAATTATTTTGCAGCTCTTTCTAGTCTGT
>JBLIDJ010000003.1:0-65416 GCA_047634195.1 Flavobacteriales bacterium | reverse complement strand
CATTTTAGCCACATTCGTTTTGTTGGCTTGCAATTCCAACAGGGTGTATGAAACACATCAGTCTAGTTTTTCTAATTACCGTTGGGAAAAAACGAATGTATTGACTTTTAAGCCTGAAATACTCGATACAGCACAGACCTACCGAGTGTATTTGGCCCTAAGGCACGTGTATGGTTTTCAGTTTCAAAATTTCACTACTAAAGTTACGATGACAAGCCCTTCGGGGATTGTCACTAACAAGACATTCACTTTTCCAGTTATTGGTTCAGACATGAAATACTTGAGCGTATGCGACGGTGATTACTGCGACTTGGAAACTATCATGGATGAAAGCTTGAAGTTTAATGAACTTGGTGCTTATCAGTACACGGTGGAACACCTGATGCCTGTCCCTGAAGTACCCAATGTAATGGAGTTTGGATTGATCATAGAAAAACATGAAGTGAAAAAATAAGAAAGCACACCATCCTTGACTTTTCGTTATGCCAGACATACCAACGAACTAGACCCATTAGTTGCATTTTATACTAACCTCTATGTATTCCCTAATCTCAAAAACTACCCCTTGTTAGTTTCCTTAGTTCCGTACCTTTGCAGGCTCTAATTCATGCCTGTGTCTCAAAAAGTATTATTTGTCAGTCCTCCGTTTACTCAGCTAAACACTCCTTATCCAGCTACGGCATACCTCAAAGGTTTTTTGAACACCAAAAACATTGACAGTAGCCAAATAGATTTAGGGCTTGATACCATACTTGCTTTGTTCTCTAAAGTAGGATTGGAAAACCTGTTTGCGACCGCTGAACAAAACATGCAAAATGCGAGCGATAACGCGCGTAGAATTTTTGCACTGAGACATACCTACATCAACACGATTTCTTCTGTTATTAGTTTTTTGCAAGACCAAGACCCTACACTTTCGCATTTGATTTGCGAACGTAAATTCTTACCTGAAGCCGAACGTTTTGAAGAGATTGAAGACTTAGATTGGGCTTTTGGTTCTATGGGCATTAGAGATAAAGCACGACATATTGCCACACTTTATTTGGAAGACATCAGTGATTTTATTGTGGAATTGGTTGACTCTAATTTTGGTTTCAGCAGGTACGCCGAACGTATAAGCATGTCGGCACAATCGTTTGACGAGATTTATAAAGAGCTACAAAAGCCTGAAACCTACATTTCTAATATCATGTTAGGTTTGATTTCAAAACAAATAGAGAAAGAACAACCGACTGTTATTTGTTTGTCCGTCCCTTTTCCAGGAAACTTATTTGCTGCTTTAACATGCGGAGCATATTTAAAAAAACACTTTCAGCATATAAAAGTTATTATGGGAGGTGGTTATCCCAACACTGAACTGAGATCCCTTTCAGATGCTCGAGTATTTGAGTTTGTAGATTTCATTTGCCTCGATGATGGTGAACAACCATTATTAACTTTACTTTCTCACTTGAGAGGTGAATTAGAGACAAAAGACTTAAAACGAACATTTACGCTCATCAACAATGAGGTTGTTTATTGCAACAATAGTCTAGCGCCAGACATAAAACAAAGCATGGTTGGCACACCAGACTACACTGGATTGCCGCTCAAAAAATACCTTTCGGTCATCCAATTGACCAATCCTATGCATAGGCTATGGAGCGATGGTCGATGGAATAAACTGACCCTTGCTCATGGTTGTTATTGGGGCAAATGTACGTTTTGTGATATTTCGCTTGATTACATCAAAAATTACGAAGCCTCTTCTGCGAAACTTATCGTCGACCGCATGGAAGAGCTTATTGTTCAAACAGGTGAAAGAGGGTTCCACTTTGTTGATGAAGCTGCTCCACCCTCCCTCATGAAGTCGGTTGCGTTAGAGATTTTGAAACGACATTTGGTGGTTACTTGGTGGACTAATATACGCTTTGAAAAAAGCTTTCATTTCGATTTATGTCGCCTATTGGCCGAATCAGGTTGCATAGCTGTGTCTGGTGGGCTTGAAGTAGCTTCAGACAGGTTGTTAGACATGATTGCCAAAGGAGTCACTGTAAAACAAGTAGCTCAGGTCAATGAACATTTCAACAGAGCTGGTATCATGGTTCATGCTTATTTAATGTATGGTTTTCCAACCCAAACTGCACAAGAAACGATTGATTCCCTAGAAGTAGTTCGACAGATGTTTGAAGAAAACATCTTGCAATCTGCTTTTTGGCACCGATTTGCCATGACAGCGCATAGTCCTGTAGGAATAGATCCTCAAAAATTTAAGGTAAAGGCCTTGACAGAAACAAAAGGAACTTTTGCGAACAATGACTTAAGTCATGAAGACCCGTCAGGCACTAATCACGGTTTGTTTTCTGATGGTTTAAAAGCCTCGTTGTACAATTTTATGCACGGAGTAGGATTTGACTTACCACTTCAAAAATGGTTTAAACACAAGGTGCCTAATGCCTCAATCCCTAAAAAACAAATCCATCAGTATCTTACTGAAAGTGATTTTAGAGAAGTGAAAGCAAATCACCTCATCGTTTGGATAGGTGGTACTGCAATTTATGACAACAAAAAGTCAATGCTAACGATTGTTTCTAAAACGAATGTAGTAGACATTATGTGTGACAAACAGGTTGGTGAATGGCTGGAAAAAACCCTACCTAGTTTGTCTCCAAGTAGTGAGAAATCGTTCACTTACCAAAAACTACAGGAGTCTTATGAAGCAAGTGGGCTGGAGCATTTTATGTTGTTTTGGCACGAAAAAGTAGCTGACCAATTAAAACAAGAAGGATTGTTGGTTTTATAGGAATTGCAGCTAAAGAATTAGCAAACCTATCCATTTTCACTATCGTTTTGTGTCAGTAAAAATGGGTTGACATATGAAAGAATCATTTTATTCAAAGCTTTAGCAGCAAAAGGCTTAGAGATGTAATCATCCATCCCTCCTTCCACACATCTTTCTTTTTCGCCTGTCAAAACATGAGCAGTCATGGCTATAATTGGGGTAGCGTTATTTTGATTTTCTGGCTCTCTGATAGCATTGGTTGCTTGAAAACCATCCAGTTCAGGCATTTGCAAATCCATGAGGATTAAGTCGAACATCCTTGCTTTTGTTTTTTCTACAGCTATTTTTCCATTTTCGGCCATATCAATTACATAGCCAAATTTAGTTAACACTCTCGTGGCTAATAGCTGGTTTACTGGATTATCTTCTACGATTAAGATTCTTATCCCTTCATTTTTGTTGGAATATGGTTCTTTCACGTTTTTAGCCAAGAGTTTGCTTTCATAGCTCTCTGCTTCTTCTGTTGTTGCAATACGATATGGAATGCATACTGAGAAAGTAGACCCCACACGCTCTTCACTATCTAAATGAATTGTTCCTTTTTGTTGGTCAATCAACTGTTTCACAATGCTCAATCCAAGTCCCGTACCTCCATACTTTCGAGTAATCCCACTAGAAGCTTGTGTGAAGTGACTAAAAATGGTAGGTTGTTTATCTAGAGGTATCCCAATGCCGGTATCCTTAAATTCTAGACACAAAGAAATATTCTGTTCATCAATTTTATTGGAAGTAATAGAAAACTCCACCGACCCTTTATTGGTGAATTTGATGGCGTTGGATAAAAGATTGACAATAATCTGGTTCAAACGATATGGATCTCCAATAAGATAGGGAGGAATATTATCCGTTCTTTTTAAAATACAGTTCAAATTTTTAAGCATTGCCTTAGGCTTAAACAAATGACATGCTGCTTCAGCAATACGGTTTATTTTAAATGGGATAGCCTCAAAGTGAACTTGATTGGCTTCAATTTTAGCAAAGTCCAAGATATCATTGATTAAAACTAATAAGTTTTCTCCCGATGATCTTATTGCCTCTAAACTTTCCTTTTGTTGAGGATTCAATTGTGTGCCTTCCAACAACTCTGTAAATCCAATAATAGCATTCATAGGAGTTCTTATCTCATGACTCATATTGGCCAAAAATAATTGTTTTGTTTTCTCAGAGGCTTCCGCCAATTCTTTAGCTTTTTGAAGTGTAATTTCCGACTCTTTAATTTTTGTAATATCCACATCCATCGCAATCAGTTTTGAAAGCACACCATTGTCGTCATAGACAGGCGAAAGTGTGGTGATAATCCAATATGGATTACCATCTTTAGTATGGTTTTTGGTTTCATAACGTACAGATTTTTCCTCAGCTACCATACTTTTAAAACGATCGGAACGAGGATCTAATCCTGTCATTTCATTATTGGCAGAAAGCATTTCGGCATGGGTACCAATAACGTCTTCGTTGTTATAACCTGATAATTTACTAAAGGCATCATTTACCCATTCTACGTATCCGTTTTTATCACAAATAAATATGACATTGTCCGATTCGGATGCCACTAAGGACAAATCTCTTAAATGCACTTCGATGGATTTGTTTTCACTAATTAACTCAGAAATAGATTGCGTCATGTTATTAAATTCACCAGCAAGCATAGCTAACTCGTGGTTTTCATTCACATGTATTCGGTAATCTAACTCTCCTCTAGAAACAGCTTTCGCTCCTTTATTCAGCTTTAAAATCCAATGTTTTATTTGAGAAAAAATCAGGCACAACACATAGATTAAAAATATGCCAAGAAGTAATGAACCTATGATTAAGATTTTAAAAACGAGTCCTTCCATCCACCTCGAGCCTACACCAATGGTTTCTGAAAACTTAGTTCCTTGATAAGTTAACTCTGCATTTATTGCTTCGATTTGCGCTAAAATCTCTTCTTTGTTTCGATTTTCAAATTTGGCAGGAACAAACGTGAAATGATCGTGTAATGACGTAGCAAGAGAATCTTGTACAACAAATAATGGATGTGTGTTTCCCCAATATGTCATAGCTAATTCTCTATGAGAGATAAACAGAAAATGCTTAAACAAGAATAAAATTGGCGGAACATCTTCAGACCTAATTCCTCCTTCTACCATTAAGTTAAAAGCATAATCGTGATTTGGCATTCCGTTTAAAAATTCATTCCTTAATTTTTCATAAACGTTAACAATTTTTTCTGCTTCTCTAAAGTTTTGATAGTGTAATTCATTGCCGCTGTACACATAGGTGATTAAACTTGTATGAGCAAGTTTTTGATGTTTTTCCCACAAACCTTGCGCACCAACGGTTGCTCTCAAAGCACTTAACATAGTTATGCTGAAGTGAATAACTACTAACAACAAAGCCAATGCAAAAATTGAAGATACCTGCATGGCATTTAATTTTGTAGAAACCTTAAGGTTATTGAAGAGTTTTTTTCCTTTCATAATTAAGCAATGTAAACAGCTAATGTTGTGATGCAGGAAATTAAGATTAATTATCCGAAGGTAGGCTCTCTTATCGATTATTTACACGTAAATAGTTGATAATGAATTATTTCATAGGACAAACGACAAGTTAGTTCGATGAAATGAACGTAAATTAGTAATTTTATAATGGTATAAATACGTATGATTATTACGCATTAAAGATTAGGTAACGATTACATCGTGATTTACTTATAAAAATTCATCTCATCAATATACTGCGCAACTTTTTCAGGAACCAAAAAAGAAATATTGTTGCCAACCTTTATCTCATTGCGGATAAAAGTGCTAGACAGATTCATGATCGGCAAATCTTTCATTAGGTTAATTGTGCCTTGTTCAAAAATCCATGCGGGGATATTACGTTCTCTTTCAGTTGAGTTTAATCGTGGGTATACAAGTATGGGGTAATTATTCACTAACTGCTCTGCATTTTTCCATTTATGCAAAGAATCTAGATTGTCTTCACCCATGATTAACGAAAATTTCTTGGTTGGGAACTTCTCGGTTAAATGAGCTAAAGTATTGGTGGTGTATGATGGCTGAGGTAAGTCAAACTCAATGTTGGAAGAAATTAATCCAGCGTGGTTTTCAATAGCAATATCCACTAAGGCCAATCGGTGATAATCTTTTAGTAAGCTCTTTTTTTCTTTAAACGGATTGTGAGGACTCACCACAAACCACACCTCATTGAGCGACGTGTGTTGCAACATGTAGTTTGCAATAATCAAATGCCCTACATGCACGGGGTTAAAGGTTCCGAAAAAAAGTCCTACTTCCATTATTCGTTTAAAAATGTACTTATCAATGTTTCTGCTTCGCCAAGTGCTACTTTCAACTCATCATTTAAAATAACCTTATCAAATTGTGATGCCATACGAAGCTCTGTGTCTGCTTTGCCAATTCTACGAGCAATGCTTTCTTCTGTTTCTGTGCTTCTAGTACGCAATCGCAATTCAAGTGTTTCAATGTTTGGAGGCATTACAAAAATAGCGAGGGCATTATCACCAAAAAACTTTTTCAAATTAAGCCCACCAACTACGTCCACATCAAAGATGACCGTTTTGCCTAACTCCCAAATTCGTTCAATTTCAGTTCTTAGCGTACCATAAAAATTATCGGCATATACTTCTTCCCATTCTACAAATTGATCGTCGGCTATTTTCTGTTTAAACTCATCTACTGACAAGTAATAATAATCTTCTCCTTCTTTTTCAATCCCTCTTTTTTCGCGACTACATGCCGAAACAGAAAACGACAATTGCTTACTAAATTGTTCTAATAAATAATGAACGATGGTCGTCTTTCCAGCTCCTGAGGGCGCAGAAAATATAATGCATTTTCCGTTTTTCATTACAATATGTTTAACAGTTGTTCTTTTATTTTTTCTAATTCATCTTTCATTTGGACCACCGCTTTTTGAATGCCAGCATGGTTTGCTTTCGAACCGGTTGTGTTGATTTCTCGGCCCATTTCTTGGGTGATAAAACCTAGCTTTTTGCCTTGTTGTCCTGCGTCTTTTGCCGTTTCAAAAAAGTACTGACAATGTCCTCCCAAACGAACTACCTCTTCGGTAATGTCATATTTCTCTAGGTAATAAATCATTTCTTGCTCAAACCTGTTTTGATCTATTTGTTCTTTACCAATTGCTTCTACCATGTGCTGGTTGATACGCTCCTTGATAGTTTCAGCTCTTTCAGGCGCAAGCTTTTCAACTTCAGTCAACAACGTCAATATTTGATTAACACGCATGGTTAAATCTTTTTCTAGCCTTGCTCCTTCTTCCTCTCTAAACGTTTTGAAACGGGCAATAGACTGCATCACTAATTGCTCTATTTCATTCCATTCGTTTTCGTTTAGCTCAGGTCTTTCAGTTTTTAAAATGTCTGGCATTTTCAACAAACTACTCAACAATGCACCTTTGTCCATTAAGTCAAGTTCGTTGGCTACCTCAGCTAAATCTGTATAATATGTTTTCAGTAATTCTTTGTTTATGCTCGCTTTCTTTTCGGTTTCGTTGGCTTCATAAAAAATGCCAATTTCTACTTTTCCTCTCTCCAACTCTACTGCTAACTTGTTACGTAACAATAATTCTTTTTCGCGATAAAGCGATGGCATCTTGATTGTTAAGTCAAGTTGTTTGCTGTTAAGTGACTTTACCTCAACGGTAAATTTTTTATTATTGATTACTGATACGGCTTTACCATATCCAGTCATGGATTGTAACATATTCAATAGATTTTAAGCAAAAATAGTAATTTGGTTATGGTGCTGATTGTTTAAGGGGTTTACTTACCAAATAAACTCCTGAAAAAATGGCCAGCGTACAAACAATTTTAAGTGGTGTTATCACTCCTGGGTCAGGAAAACCTGTAAAAAAATAATGAAACAATAAACCAAACAAGCTTGCCATTACGGGTTGCAAATAAATGTACGTACTTGCCACTGAAGCAGTAACATGTTTCAGCGCAAAAATATTAAGTAAGTAAACAACAAACGTTGTGGCTATAACCACATACGCAATGCTCCACCATTGGCTGGTTGTTATGGAAACCCACTCTATGTCCATAAACTGTGAAAATCCAACTGGAATAACCACAATCATTCCGAACATAAATACATAACTTATAACAGTAATTGGTTTGTATTTTGCCATTAAGGGTTTAACCATTACCAAATAAAGTCCATACGAAATAGCATTGATAAAACACATGGTATCTCCAAGTATGGAACTGCCTGAGCCTATACCTCTATCGCTAGCAGCAATGAGGACAATAGCTCCTGTGGCTCCCAAAATGACTCCGCTTATTTTCAAAGGAGTTATCCGTTCTTTGATCAGAATACTAGCAATCACTAATACTATAATAGGATTGCTAGTCATAATAATACTAGCATTGATGGGAGATGTGATGTTTAATCCGTTGAAAAACAATAATTGATTAAGAGCCACACCAAACAGTCCGCACCCCGCTAAACGCAAAAGATCTTTTTTGTCAACTTTTTCTTTGATAAAACTTTTACAGACAAAAAATAAGGCTCCTGCTGCCACTACTCTCAACACAATAAACCCTGATGGACCTATGACATGAGGCATTAATCCTTTGGCAACAAGATAGTTTGCGCCATACACCATGTTTACTACAAACAAAGCTACATGGGCTAATAAGATATTTCTTTTCATTTGCTCAACGCTAATTTTACTGCTTCAATGGTTTTTTTAGCATTGCCAACATAATATTCACTTCCAACTTGAATAATTGGTCTTTTCAAAAAGGTGTATTCTGCGAGCATATGCTCTTTTAAATCTTTTTCTGTTAGGTTCATTTCTTTTAAACCCATCGCTTTATATTTCATGGCGCGTTTACTGAACATAGCTTCATAACTACCTTCTTGTTTAGCAACAGCGTCTATGGTGTCTTCAGAAACTGGGTTTTGCTTAATGTCTTGAATATCAAAATTGTCAGGTGTAATACCCAATTCTTTTGAAATTCTAACACACGTTGAACACGAACTTAAGAGAAAAATTTTATTCTTCATTAAACCATTTTTTTAGCTGACGGCAAATATTACCTTTGGTTAGCAAAAGTACATAAAACAGTGGTTGACTCTTCTAAAGAACTTACGCGTAAACTTAGTATTCGAAAAATCTTACTTCCCGTATTATTAGGGCTATTGGTTGCTGGATATATGCTGTACAATAATGTGACAGAGATAAGGTTTGAAGCGTTTGAAGGCGGTTCATACGTTTGGAACGACACCAACGAAGACGGCGTAGCACAACTCAACGATGCAACAGAATTTGTTGTGGTTGAACAAGGCACAGGTGCATATCAAAAAATTTCTTACAAAGATGTGTTGAGTCGTATCAATTGGCATTGGCATGCATGGTTATGGCTTTTCATCTCATTGCTAATGGTGGTCATTCGAGATTTGGGATACATGTTCCGCATTCGCTTTTTAACCGACTATGAGCTTAGTTGGCGTCAAAGTTTTGATGTGATCATGCTTTGGGAATTTGCCTCTGCACTGACTCCTTCCGTTGTTGGAGGTTCTGGGGTTGCTATTTATATTCTGAATAGAGAAGGTCTTTCAGTCGGTAGGAGTTCTGCCATCGTCATGGTTACTGCTTTGCTTGACGAGTTGTTTTTCATATTAATGGTCCCCCTTATTTTTGTGGCCGTAGGAACTGGGTTGTTATTCCCTGTTTCATTAGAAAAGGAAATTTTTGGAGTTGTACTTAACACACAAGGAGTATTTTGGGTAGGTTATGGCTTTATTGTATGCCTTACAGTCTTTATCTTATTGGCCATCATATTTTTTCCAAGGCTTTTTAAGTTTTTATTACTTAAAATTTTTAGACTAAAATGGTTGCAAAAGTGGCGTTACAAAGTCATTCAAATAGGCGATGATATTATTAACACATCCAAAGAATTAAGAGGGAAAAAACCAAGCTACTGGATAAAAGCATTCGTCGCTACCCTTTTTAGTTGGACAGCGCGCTATTGGGTAGTAAACTTCTTACTTCTGACAGTAACCCCTGTTGGCGATCACCTTTTGATATACGGAAGACAATTGGTTATGTGGGTTATCATGCTCATAAGCCCAACACCCGGAGGAAGTGGATTAGCAGAAGTAGCTTTCAGTGGCTTTTTATCCGATTTCATACCATTAGGTTTGGCTGGTGCATTAGCATTAATTTGGCGACTACTAAGTTATTACCCTTATTTGTTTTTAGGCGCCATAGTGTTACCAAAATGGTTAAACAGGACAGCAAAAAATAAAAAATAAATTTCTATATGAAATTTGCAACCAAAGCAATACACGCAGGAATAGAACCTGATTCGGCTACAGGTGCCATCATGACACCTATTTACCAAACATCAACATATGTACAAGATGGTATTGGTAATAGCAAAGGGTATGAATATTCACGCACGCAAAACCCAACACGACATGCCTTAGAAAAAAATTTGGCTGCTCTTGAAAATGGTCAATATGGTCTATGTTTTGCGAGTGGTTTGGCAGCTATTGATGCCGTTATAAAAATGCTTAACCCTGGAGATGAGGTTATTTCTACCAATGATTTGTACGGAGGTTCTTACCGCATATTCACTACTATATTTGAGAAATACGGTATCAAGTTTCATTTTACACCCATGGCAGATGCCAGCGATGTAGCGAAATTAGTCAACAAAAACACTAAGTTGATTTGGGTGGAAACACCCACCAATCCGATGATGAACATCATTGACATAAAAGCTATGGCAATCATTGCTAAAGCGCATCAAGTAATGTTGGCTGTTGACAATACGTTTGCCACTCCTTTTCTTCAAAACCCATTAGATTTAGGAGCCGATATTGTCATGCATTCTGTCACAAAATATTTGGCAGGTCACTCTGATGTAGTTATGGGGGCACTTGTTGTCAACGATGAATCTATCGCCAAAGAATTGTACCGAATTCAGAATAGTTCGGGAGCAATTTGCGGACCTCAAGACGCATTTTTGGTTCTAAGAGGAATTAAAACTCTTCACTTACGCATGGAAAGGCATTGTGAAAACGGAGAAAAAATTGCTCGTTGGTTAACCCAACAACCGAAAGTAGATAAGGTCTATTGGCCTGGTTTTGAATCGAACATGAATCATGCAGTAGCCAAAGAACAAATGAGAGGATATAGTGGCATGATTTCTTTTACCCTAAAAGGGAATAAAATAGAAGACGCAAATAGTATCTTAGCCAAAACAAAATTATTTTCACTGGCTGAATCACTTGGGGGCGTTGAATCTTTGATAGGGCATCCCGCACAAATGACTCATGCTAGCATTCCGAAAGAAGAAAGAGAAAAAGTTGGTGTCGTAGATTCATTAATTAGATTGAGTGTAGGCATTGAAGATATTGACGATTTAATAACAGACTTAGCAAACGCAATGGCATAAATTATGGCACTAACAGGAACAAAATTTGGAGTAATAGGCGTTGGTAAATATGGAGCAACCATAGCCAAATCGCTTGCTAGAAAAGGAGCAGAAGTAACTGCAATAGATGTCTATGAAGACAAGATTGACAACATTAAAGATGATGTCGCGCTTGCAATCACATTGGATAGCACAGATAAAAAAGCACTAGAATCTCAAAACATACAAGACCTTGATGCTGTCATTGTTACTATTGGAGAAAATTTTCAGGCAGTTATTTTAACGGCTGTAAACCTCATGGAGCTAAACACAAAACGTATTATTGCTCGGGCGTCAGGAAGGCAGCAAAAGCTGATTTTGGAGAAAATTGGCATCTCGGAAATCCTTACTCCTGAAGATGAAGTTGCAACTTTAGTGGCAGAACGTTTGATGAATCCTAGTGTCGTGTCGTTTCTGCAGTTTCCAGATGGATACGAAATTGCGGAAATCAAAGCGCCTAAAGCAATTACCAATAAAACCATTGAAGAGATTGGTTTAAGAAATAAATACTCTTTGACTTTAGTCACCATTAAACGTGAATTTGAAAAAATAATTGATGGAGAAAAGAAGATGGAGCAACATATCATAGGTGTTCCTAATTCTGAAACTGTCATCTATGAATCTGACACGATAGTACTGTTTGGTACAGAGAAAGATATTGAGAAATTTATTGAGATAAATAGGTGATTCTGTCATAACAGACCTGTTATTTGGTGCAATTGGCTCATGTTATGAGTATTAAGCAATGCAATAATTAATTGAAAAGTTGCTTTGGCTGATTTTATGGTTTTTTTCATCAAAACAACTGGCTAAATCATGGTTTTGGGGAATTATTTAATTGGACTTTAATCCTGAAAACAGCATGAAATACTCCAAATAGAGCTGTTACAGTTGTAACTATTGGCTAATTTTTGCAGTTAACCACCCATAATGCCAGCCGTTTTATAGCTACTTTTGTTGAATATATTGTATTAATATGCCTTTTAGCGAAGGCCTAATTATAAATTATGAAAAAAACATTACTTGTTTTATGCGGTGCTTTTTTGGCCTTGACTAGTTTCAGTCAAAAATGCTTTACCGATCAAATGCTAGAAGAGCGTTTTCAAGAAAACCCAAATTTGCGTGATGAAGCGTATCGTTTCATGACCAATTTGGCAGAAACAGAAAATGAAAGAGTAATTAACAGGGCAGAGCCATTGATTATCCCTATTGTTTTTCATGTTTTGCATGACAACGGAAATGGAAACATTTCTGAAGCTCAACTAAATGATGCTGTTAGAGTTCTTAATCTTGACTTACGCCGTCAAAACGCAGATACTACAGACACAAGAGCTTTATTCGAACCATTTGCTGCAGATATCAGTGTTGAGTTTAGACTCGCCAAATTAGATCCTAATGGTTTTTGCACCAATGGTATTACCAGACACAACAAAGGAAGTTTTTCTTATGATGCACGTGATGGCGTAAAAAGAAACTCCACTGGAGGTGTTAACGCATGGCCAGTAAATAAGTATTTCAATATTTGGGTGGTAAATTCAATTCAAGGTTCTGGTGGAGAAGGTATTACTTTAGGTTATGCTCAATTTCCTTACCCAGGATTTGGTGGTATAAACGCTACGTATGGTATTGTTGCTCGTCAAGATTACCTAGGTACTATTGGAACTAGTAATGACGATGGTAGAATGTTAACACATGAAGTTGGTCATTGTTTAGGATTATTCCATACGTTTCAAGGAGGTTGCTCTTCTAACTGCTCAGCTGGCGGAGACTATATATGTGACACTCCTCCTTCTTCTGAATCGACTTTCGGATGTAATTTTAACCAAAACTCTTGTGTTGACCCAAGTTCAGATCCATATCCTGGTGAAAACGTAGACCAAATTGAAAACTACATGAGTTACGACAATTGTACCAACATGTTTTCTGAAGGTCAAAAAGTAAGAATGAGAGATGTGCTGACGAACGGCGCTGGTCAAACACCTATCATGCTTAACTTAACTTCAGCTTCAAACCATGAGGCTACAGGTGTTTTCATTCCAGATGCTCCATGTCAAGTGATTTTCACAGCAAGTACTTATTATACTTGTGTAAACACACCTGTTAATTTCAATGATTTTTCTTTCGCCAAAATATCCAATTGGGCATGGTCATTTCCTGGAGGATCGCCAGCAACATCAAATGAGAAAAATCCAACTGTTACTTATGAACAACCTGGATCATACAGCGTTATGTTAACCATTGGTGATTCTGTTAACAATTCTGTTGATAGTACTTATGTGAATTTAATTACCATTACAGAAAATGACATTTTATCGGGTCCTTATTCCGAAGGATTTGAATCAGCTACCAATATTACTAATTTGAACTGGTACCCTGTTAATGTTGACAATGACAATACATCATGGTCAATAACGTCTAACGCTGGTAAAGATTCCCAGCGTAGTTTATACCTCAACAATTACGTGAACGATAATTATGGATCTGTTGATTATTTACTTTCCGATCCTTATGATTTGAGTAGTTTACCTGACGCAATATTTAAATTTGATCAGTGTTATGCAATGACAGTTAACAACAATGCAGATGTATTTAAAATAGAAGTTTCAAATGATTGTGGTGATTCATGGACTACCATTAGAGAAAATTCAGGATTTAGTATCGGGGCATCTGTGATTGAGCCAAACTTTAGTTATGTTCCACCAAACAACAAATGGAGATCTTTCTTTAGTGTAATACCTAATGAGTTTTTAACTACAGGAGTTAAATTCAAAATTACTTTTGTGAATGGTAATGGGAATAACTTCTATTTAGACAATATTAACATTACTAGTACTGTTGGTATCTCTACGCTTGATTTAGCGAGTGCTATTCATGTATATCCTAACCCTATAAATGATGAAGCAACGATAAACATAAAAGCACAAAAAAGCAATACTGTTTCAATTGTACTTACTGACTTATTAGGAAAACAGGCGTTGACGATTAATAACGAAAGTATTACTACTGGAGACAATAGTATCAAACTTAATATAGACGGTATTTCTTCTGGGGTATACTTATTAAAAGTAGCTTTTGAATCTGGAGAGAATCATACTCAAAAAATAATCATTAAGTAACAATACTTATTGTAATTTTAAAGGGAGCTTTTTGCTCCCTTTTTTTTTGCTTTTTACTATGAAGAAATATTGCCTCATTATTTTTCTATGCGCATACAATCTTACATCATTTGCTCAAGGTTATTGTGCCACAGATAGATTGTTTAACACACTGAATATTGATCAAACTCATTATGATAATTACCAACGTAATCTTTCAGAAAAAACAGAAAACTATACCCTTTCTGAACGAGACCAAGTCTACATAATTCCTGTCGTGTTTCACATAATCCATCAAGGTGGGATTGAGAACATTCCAGACGATCAAGTATTTGATCAAATGCGCATTATCAATGAAGATTTCAGAAAAAAAAATGCTAAAATAGATGAAGTAATTCCTGAATTTCAATCAATCGCAGGAGACAGTCATATTGAGTTCAGACTCGCTAAGTTTGACCCTCAAGGTAATTGCACCAGCGGCATTATTAGACACTATGATGAAAAATGCTACGCCAGAACCTTAAAAAACGCAGATTCATTAAAATATGGACGACAGTGGCCAAGAGATCAATACTTGAATATATACGTACTAGGTAGTATTGAAACAAGCGGAGGCGGAACTACCTTAGGTTTTGCTTATTATCCTATTACAGTTGACAACGAAAAACAAGTGTTGGATGGCATTATGCAAGTATACACTAGTGTTGGCAGTTTTGGAACTAGTTCAGAACGATACAGTGGCGTGTTAACGCATGAAATTGGTCATTACTTCCACTTACATCACACATGGGGTCAGGGAACCGCAGGCGCATCGCAATCTTGTCTTGAAGATGATGATGTATTAGATACGCCAAATACAAAAGGCAACCCGTCAGTTTGCAACCTAGATCAACAGAGTTGCAATAGTCTTGACAACGTCCAAAATTTTATGGATTACTCCTTTTGTTATGCAATGCTTACACAAGGGCAAGGTGAGCGAATGGCTGCTGTTTTGAACGACACAATTGCCGACAGGAATAACTTATGGCAAGCAAGTAACCTGATTTTAACAGGCGCCGACGATGCTGTATTAGGTGATTTGTGTTTTACCGATTTTGAAGTTCTTGACAAGCATAAATGTATCGGCGATACTTTTTCGTTTATTGACAAGTCATATCATTACGTCGATACATGGGATTGGGATTTTGAAGGAAACCCGACGTTTGAAGTCAACAATACTGAAAACGCTCGTGTCATGTACAATGTCCCCGGTGTTTACAGTGTTGGATTGAAAGTTAAGAACAACTCAGATAGCCTATCGTCATTACAAGATGGTTTGTTATTCGTGCATGATCCGCAAGGAATCACCACATTCCCATACTTAGAAGATTTTTCAACCATTACAGCATTAAAAGAAATTATATGGGATGGATACCGAGAAAATACGCTTGGTTTTAAACAAATAAGTATTGGCCAAAATGATAATAGTAGCATTATGGTTGACAACTTCAATTCACCCAAAAACTCGACACACATACTAGAAACAACCACCTTTGATTTGACTAACAGAACATCTGTTCAGATGGTTTTTAACGCTGCTTATGCGGCTAAGAAAAACCCTATTATGGATAAAATCGATGTTTATGTTTCCATCGATTGTGGTGACACATGGAATTGGATAAAAAAAATTAATTATAACCTATTCAGATCTGGAGCTAACAATAATACAGAACCTTTTGTTCCTAATACAAACCAATGGAGAACGCTGACTGCAGATATTCCATCAGCATATTATGCTCAAAACACACGGTTCAGATTGGAGTATTACACCCTGTACGGGAATAATTTCTATTTGGACAATTTTCAATTAATCGAAAATCCATTAGCGACTATCAACAATGCTCATCTTGAAGTGTCTACTTGGATATTAACAAATGAGGCATGGGTGAATAATGCAAAACAAGAAATTGTTTCTTACCAATTGTATGATGTTTATGGTCGGAAATTAAAGCAAGGGACTTCTAGTCAAATCATTCACAACTATGATTTACCTGCTGGAATTTATGTTATTCATTGGAATACTAACACTACGTTTCATCGACAAAAAGTGATTAAACCCTAAATTGCTAAAAGTAAGCACGCACCTGAACAGTTCCAACATGAATGGTTGGGCTGTTTTTATTAGCTCTTGCTTGGTAACTAATGTTCAATTGCAGATTCTCAGCAACCTGTTGTTGACTGTTTACACTCCAAGTGTAATTTACCCCAGGAGAATATCCTTCCAACAATTCTAATTTTAAAGCATTGTTTGTAATATCAGGCTTGCTTGTATTTACAACTCCCAATTTCACAGCATGATTTCCTGTCGAGGAGTGAGTATATTGCAAACCCAATGTTACCTCACCTATATAAACCATTGTTTCAGCTTTTTTCACCAAATATCTACCATTAGCAATCAAGCTAGTTTTTTTATTTAATGAAGTATTAATTTCAGGTTCAACACTTCTAAGTTGATAAGCATAATTTTGTTGGGTAAGAAGATCTGAAATGTTATTCATTTTTCCAGCTTTAAAAATCAAGATAGAATTGACGAAAGATTTCCAGTTTTTTCTGAATGTTAAGGTATGTGTCGTTGAATTTCGTTCTTGAAAACCATCCATAAGCAATTGAACATTCGCACTTTTAGCATAATTATAAATCATTCCAAACACTTGACTGAATTGATTGTAATGCACATAGTGCGACTGATTATTTTCCTTGCTCAATAAATCATCCGATTTATCTGATTTAAACAATTGAGTAAATACCTCATCACTTTTAGTTTTGTTGAAATACCCAAGCACATGCTGAGTACTCAACTTGCTTATCCATTTTTTTACGCCTTTTTTATTAATCCAAACTACCGATGGCTGGATATTCAACGTATAGTTTAGCCTTCCCGACCGAGCTTTTACATAATCTTGCGTTGGCAAATAAACCTTTAAATAGTTCGCTTCGTATGGAAAAGGACTGACATAAAACTCATCCAGTTCTTTGATGTTATTATTGTTGAAATCGGTGTGAGCATATACACCTTGCCCAATAGGGACTTCTATATATTGGAATGTTTTTTTTCGTTCAAGTCCACTTCCATACTCCATGAAAATTCGTTGATTAAAAAAACCTTTAGCCAAATCCCCTTGCTGCTGAAACTGCCACAACAAGGTTGACTCTGGTTCAATAGCTATTAGTGCAGTGTCTAATATAGTGAGTTCACGGAATTGTACAGTTCCTGTAAAATCTTGATTTTTTATGTCGTTTAATGTAAACGACATACCCGCTTCGTTTGCTTTTGCCGCTTTAGCCAAAAAATGACCATTCGAAATACGGTCGGCACGTTGGCCAGCAAACAATTTGATGTTTTTGTTTGGATCGAACCGATAAGAAGATCCAACTCTGTACCAATAAAATTGATATGCCGCAGCGCTTAATGAATCAGCTATAAAAGCAGCATTTTCTTCTCTTTCATCTTCATATGTAAGGCTAAATTTACCAACGTACTTTTCGTGTTTGCCTATGTGACGAATGAAATATTGTTGATTGGATTTATTTTTCAGCCAACTACCTTGTATTGTTGATGAAAAGCTTTCGTTTTTTAATTTCCAATCGACAACAATTTTATGGGCATTTACAACACTATCAATTTTTAATTGTTGATAGCCAGTATTAATAACCCCAAGACTGTCTACTTCATAGCCAATTCCAGATTCAAACTGAGTAAGTTGCGTGTTTTGACTATTAACTTGTTGTAAATTCCAGTCACGTTCAAATTCCACGACTCTAAATCTTTCTATGGGATTAAAGTTGGATTCTTGATGTTCGAATCTTGCTCTAGCGTTGATACTATTGTTGCTGTTTAATCGAATATTTTTATGCGCATTTAACAAGTAGGCAATCCCCTGATTATCTCCATCCTCTTTATTAGAAAAAGTGTTTAAATCATGATTCGAATACGCTATTTCACCCCCTAGCTCCCATCCATTTTTGTCCAATGAAAAACCATTTACCCAAAGAATTTGCTTTTGTGGAGGGGTCACTTGTCTCAAAGCAACATAATCGCCTTTATTTACGATTACACCAGCAATGGTGTCGGGAGCAATCCATTGATGCGTTTTACCGTTACTGAGTGGGCTAATAAGCACATAATCACCTTGCCCTAAAGGAACTTTACTAAATCCTACTGCGTAGAATGCGGAATCAGGATTCGTACTGTATCTGTAAATGCTTGAATAACCTAGAGTGTCAATGATCGCATACAGAATGAGAGCATCGTTATACCCTATGTTTTGCGAGCTAGAAACCAAAAGAGGTTCGTTGACATTTGGGTCGCCTGCGTTGCTAATTTGTTCTTTAATAGCAGGTGTTAAATCTATTTGTAAGGGTTGATTTTTCGCATCTTGTTCTTGGTAATATTTACTGTAAACCTTCCAGTCAGTATTTTTCCATTCTTGTTCGCCAAGCAACAAAACTCTTGTGTATTGCTGGTCGGCGTACTGAAACTCAACCGTAATCCTACTATCTTTTGTGATCAGGGTATTTGCTGTGAAACTTATTTCAGCATTGTTATAATCAATCACATAATCTCGATCCAACCCTCGTTCAAGACTAACACCGTTTAAAAACACTCTCTCAGTTCCAGCAAGTACTAAAATAAAAAGTTCTCCTTCTGCACCTTTTAACCGATACGGCCCTTGATTGTTTTCGATTCCTGGGATAACATTTCTACTAAATTTACCTCTTGATATAGCACCGCCAATTTTTGAGGTAAATGCATTTTTTTGAGTTGTATTTGTTTCTAGTAATACACCTCTCATTCTTTTCTGGTATTTCAAGAAATAGGAGCCAACACCTTTTGATTCAAAATCACCTGCTTTTAGCCTATTATTGTCGTTCCACAACTCTATAAAAACTTGATCAAATTCTTGAATGTTTTGTGTATTCCCCTCAGGCTGAACAGGAATAGATCGATCTGTAATGTTGGCTCTTACAGAGATGTTGTCCGTTAGTTTTCCAGTAATTTGAAGATTCAAATCGCTATTGACAGATGTGTTTTGGCCATTACCAATGACTACAGCTCTTGAAATACTTCCTTGTTTTTGAAGTTCATCCGTTTTATACAAGCTTATTCTATTTCCCGTTTTTTCTGCTCGAAAACTAAATGGGGCAGTGATGGGCTTTTCAATAATGTTGGTGTCCAGCAAATAAACATCTTGTTGCCAATTCCAAGTCAGTCTTTTAAAACTAAGATGAGCAATTTCACCTATTAAATGTTGTTGAAACAAAACCGTGTTTTGTAACACATCAAAAGTGTATGAAGCAGGCGGAACTGATTGATTATTAATAGTAATGCTCAGTGATGACGGTAAAACACTAAGACTGTCCAACAATATAGGTTTATTAGTGACAAGTTTGGTGTACTGCACATACCCATGGTTTTGAGCCAACACTAGGGTGCCTGACGACAAAGCCAAAATAAATAAGCATATGTATTTAATTTTTTTCACCAACTTTAAAATTACAAGCTACATTTCGTTTTATTTTGCACTATTAATTGTTCCAATACGTTATTACGCAGAAGTGAAGTAAAAATTATGCGAAGTTAGTTTAAGGACATCAATTAATATACATGAATGAGCACTTTAATAGGTGCTTAGTACTAGAAAAATGAAGCAACAATACACACCCAGAATCATGAGAAAATTATTAGTAAGCATATTAGTCGGCAGTAGTTTAATAGCATGTGTGCCTGCTCGGAAATTTCAAGAGACAAAAGCGAAGCAAGAAAAGTGTGCTGAAGATTTGAAAGCTGAAAAAGCAAGATCACAGGATTTGGAAGCTGAAAACAATGAACTTAAATCGAACTTGGGTATTCAAGAAAAATCTGCTAAACAATTAGCCCAAGATACTACTGTTGTTGGGGATGCATTGCGTCGTATGCGAAACCAATATGACAAGATTAACAGCCTTAACGATGAACTTTTAAAGAAACACGCTTTGCTTCAAAAAGGAAGTATGGAAGCTAATAGCAAGCTAATGTCTGAGCTAGATCAGACGCGTATAGATTTGCAAACTAAAGAAGATGTACTCAACAAATTGGAAGATGAGCTAGCCGAAAAACAAGCAAATATGGATCAATTAAGTGTAGCACTTAAATCGAGAGAAGTGAAAGTGATCGAATTGGAATCGTTAATTGCTAAAAAAGATTCAACCTTAAATGTACTTAAGCAAACAGTAGCGAGTGCTTTGCTGTCATTTAAAGATAAAGGCTTGACTGTTGTTCAAAAAAACGGGAAAGTTTACATCAGCTTAGAAGCTAAATTGCTTTTCGGTTCTGGATCAACTAACATTAATAAAGAAGGAAAAGCTGCTCTGCTCCAACTAGCTGAAGCATTAAAAGGACAGACCGAATTGGAAATTATGGTAGAAGGCCACACCGATACAGACAAATTTAAAAGCCAACATGCTCCTGTCGACAATTGGGATTTGAGTGTGTTACGTGCTACATCAGTTGTGAGATTATTGACCGAAAAAGGTGGCCTTGAACCTATTCAAGTATCTGCCGCTGGTCGTGGAGAATATTTACCAATTGATGAAGAAGATAAGGCAAAAAACAGAAGAATTGAAGTTATTTTAACGCCTAGGCTTGGTGAGTTATTTGAAATTATTAATTCTTCAGACGATTGAATTAAACATTGATGACATAAAAAAGGCACTTAAAATAAGTGCCTTTTTTTTATGCCATGTTATTAGTGAAATACTTTATTTTTAATGCGAGAGTTTAAATGACTTATTTCTTGGCTATTTCAACACTTATCATCCAGTCTATACCAAAAGAATCGGTGCATGTACCAAAATAAGAAACCCAAAATATTTCTGCCATTGGTATTCCTATTTTACCTTCTTATGACAAGGCATTAGAAGTCTGTCAGCCTCTGCTTTATTATCTGTATTGATAGAAATGGAGAAATTATTCCCTTGTTTAAATCCCACTGACCATTCACCACCAGTATCACTTCCGAATATAGCCGTTTCTTTGCTTATGGGTAGCTAAATATGCATGATTTTATTTAATTCATCCTCCGACATTTTTACCCCAGCATCGCTTTGCATGTCCTTAAATTTCTGAATATAGATGAACTCTCCACTAAACACAGATTTATAAAAGCCGAATGCTACCTCGCAATTTCCGTCAAATGTTAAGTAAGTGTTTATCGTTGTCATATGTTTTGGTTATTTAAATAAGCTATTAAATATCCCCAACGATGTTATAAAACAGTTGTTACCCTATCCCCCAATGACTGATGAAACACAAAAAACAAGGGCGTAAAAGCGTTTATTACAAGGCTTTCTAAAAATTCTATTTCACATCTTTAGCTCTCATATCTTCAAAACCCGTCAAACAACCACATTTATTGACTATTTTTGCGCCCAATTTAGACTCAAGCATACATGAAGCGAGTAAACGAATACAGAAAATTGTTTAACGTAGATCAGGATACTGATTTGAAACAATTAAAAACCACTTACAGAAACTTAGTAAAAGAGTGGCACCCTGATAAATTTCAAGCAGGTGATGAAAAAGCGGAAGAGGCTGAGAAAAAAAGTCAGCAAATAATTGATGGATATCATTTTTTAATTAGTGTCGCGCCAGAAACCAAAGAAGCTAATTTAGAATCTTATACTGAGACTACTACTTCGTCAGGCATCATGGACTTAAAGCACAAAAGTTTGTTGCTAGAAGTAACGTTTTTGGACGGAACCACTTACGAATATTTTGGGGTGAACGACAAGTTGTTTTCAAAATTGGTTAATTCTGACAAACAATTCCGTTTCGCAAAAAGAAACATATTTAACTCTTTTTTATACCGCAAATCAAAAAAAGATGTAGAGTTGGCTTAGTACTTTCCAACAACACTTTCCCATACATTAAAGCGATATCTACTCAGGTATCGCTTTTTTTGTGACTATTAAGCAAAAAAGCATCCGTCAAATAAACCATCAAATCTATTGGAAGCCTAAATATATCATTCACTTATCATGCATGCACAAAAGACTTCGCATCTTATCTTGTGTATTCTATTGCATATTTATGGTTTAGTGATATATTAGATATGTTCTTAATACAAACTAACCCAAGAACATTACTTCAAAACACATTATCATGGCAAAATCACAGGACGCGAAAAAATCGGCAAAAAAAGAACCGTTAAAAACGGCTAAAGAGAAAAAAGAAGAGAAGAGAGAGAAAAAAGCCAAAAGAGGCTAATTGTTTCTTACGAGATTTGTACAGCGTTTGCTGTTTTATCTGTCAATATTCAAAAAAGAAAGGGCTAAAGGTTTCATTTACATGAATTCTTTAGCCCTTTTGTCATTTATTTTCCGTGGCACTGTTTAAACTTCTTACCACTACCACATGGACAAGGATCATTTCTTCCTACTGTCTTTTCAGAACGCACAGGTTGTATTTTAGGCGCTTGCTCCGGTCTTCTTTCCGAGCTACCACTTATCTGACCTGCGTCTCCTTTTGACACGGTAATAGGGGCTTCGTTTCTAGCGGTAGCACTAGATGTCGCTTTTACATTTGCTTGAGATGGTATCATTGCTTTTGACAAGAAAGACACCACTTCATTGTTCACTTGATTGATCATTTTCTTGAACAACTCAAATGATTCAAACTTATAGATTAGCAAAGGATCTTTTTGCTCGTACACCGCACTTTGAACAGATTGGCGCAAATCATCCATTTCTCTTAAGTGTTCTTTCCATTGGTTATCGATGATGGCTAAAACAACGGATTTCTCAACCGATGTAGCAATTTCAATACCTTCTGAATCGATACATTTTTTTAGGTTAGCAATTATTTGCAAAGTCTTATGACCATCTGAAAACGGGATTACCATATTTTCATAAGTCTCGCCTTGCTCGCTATGCACTTTTTTGACCACTGGAAGGGCCATTTCTGCAATGCGCTTGCTTTTAGTGCTGTAGTGTTGCAATGCTGCCTCAAACACCTTGTTTGCTAGCAAAGATGGATTCATGGAAGAAAACTCTTGCTCAGTGACAGGTGATGCAATACTAAACACTCTCACAAGCTCCATTTCGAAACCATCGAAGTCTTTTGCCGCTTGCGCTCCTTCTGATATATTTTCAGCGGTTTCAAAAAACATGTTAGCAATGTCAAGCTTTAAACGCTCACCATACAAGGCATGTCTTCTGCGCTTATAAATCACTTCACGCTGAGCATTCATGACATCGTCATACTCCAGCAATTTTTTACGAACACCAAAGTTATTTTCTTCAACCTTTTTCTGTGCTCTTTCTATAGACTTGGTAATCATACCGTGTTGGATCACTTCTCCTTCTTCCAAACCAAGTCTGTCCATCATTTTGGCAATTCTGTCAGAGCCAAACAATCGCATTAAGTCATCTTCTAAAGAAACAAAAAACTGAGATGTCCCTGGATCTCCTTGACGACCTGCACGACCTCTAAGCTGTCTGTCGACACGTCTAGAATCATGACGTTCTGTACCGATGATTGCTAAACCACCTGCACTTTTCACTTCAGCAGACAATTTAATATCGGTACCACGACCGGCCATGTTGGTAGCAATGGTCACCATTTTAGAATGTCCTGCTTCGGCTACAATATCGGCTTCTCTTTGATGCAATTTTGCATTCAATACATTGTGCTGAATACTTCTCAATTTCAGCATTTTGCTTAACAACTCCGACACTTCTACTGAAGTTGTCCCTACTAATACTGGCTGTCCCTTTTCTCTGAAACCAATGATTTCATCAATAACAGCGTTATATTTTTCTCGTTTTGTCTTGTAAACTTTGTCTTGCCTATCGTCTCTAACAACAGGTCTGTTGGTTGGAATAATCATCACATCCAACTTGTAAATATCCCAAAGCTCACCCGCCTCCGTTTCAGCCGTACCTGTCATACCGGCCAACTTATGGTACATTCTAAAGTAATTCTGTAACGTTACGGTAGCATATGTTTGTGACGCATCTTCAATACGCACATTTTCTTTCGACTCTATGGCCTGGTGCAATCCGTCAGAATACCTTCTTCCGTCCATGATACGACCTGTCTGCTCATCAACAATTTTGACTTTAGCATCCATTACCACATACTCTACATCTATTTCAAATAAAGTATATGCTTTTAGTAATTGATTGACGGTATGAATACGCTCAGCTTTTACGCTGTAATCGCGTAACAATTCATCTTTAGCAGTAATTTTTCCTTCATCTGATTGCTCAGATTTTTCTATCTCACCAACAGCAGCAGCTACATCTGGCAATACAAAAAAGCTTGTTTCTCCAGATCCAGAAATTAAATCTACCCCTTTGTCGGTCAATTCAATGCTGTTGTTTTTTTCATCTATGGTAAAAAACAAAGGTTCATCTGCCTCGGGCATATGTTTGCTTTGTTCTTGCAAATAATAATTCTCTGTTTTTTGTAAAATCGCTTTTACACCAGGCTCACTGGTAAATTTGATTAGTGCTTTTGACTTTGGCAATCCTCTGTAACATCTAAACAAGGCAAGGCTACCGGCCGTCATATCTTGTTTCGATACGTTTCCGTCGTTATGTCCTTTCAACAATTTTTTAGCTTCCGCCAAGAATCCTGTTACTAAGGTACGTTGGTTGTTGTACAGTTTTTCAACCCTTGGCTTCAATTCGTCAAACTCGTGCTTGTCTCCTCTTGGTGTAGGCCCAGAAATAATCAAGGGTGTTCTGGCTTCATCAATCAATACCGAATCGACTTCATCGACAATAGCAAAATGATGTTTACGTTGTACTAAACTATCTGGCGACGTAGACATGTTGTCTCTCAGGTAGTCAAAGCCAAATTCGTTATTAGTTCCGTAGGTAATATCGGCTAAATAGGCCTGTCTTCTTTCGTCTGAATTTGGTTGGTAATTGTCAATACAATCCACAGTCAAACCATGGAACATATGTATGGGTGCCATCCATTCGGCATCACGTTTTGCCAAATAATCATTGACAGTAACCAAGTGAACACCACGTCCTGCTAGAGCGTTTAGGAATACTGGCAAGGTAGAAACCAAAGTTTTTCCTTCACCTGTTTGCATTTCTGCTACTCTTCCTTTGTGCAAAGCAATACCACCAATAAGTTGAACATCGTAATGAACCATGTCCCAAACAATGGTGCTTCCAGCAGCAGACCATGTGTTGCTCCAAATAGCATTTTCGCCATTTATGCTTACAAAATCTTTGGTTGTGGCAAGCGTCCTATCAAACTCAGATGCAGAAACTTCAATTGTGCTATTTTCAACAAAACGTTTAGCCGTTTCTTTTACGATAGCAAAAGCTTGAGGCAATATTTTTATCAGTATTACTTCTAGCTTTTCATCAATTTCCTTTGTGATAAGGTCTACTTGTTCAAAAATGGCTTCTTTCTCTTCGATGTCCATTTTTGGATTAGCTTCCACTTGCCCTTTTAAATCATCAATCTTTTTCTCGTCCTCTGCCAAGTACTCCGCAATTTCCGTTTTGAGTTGAGCAGACAAAGCTCTCAATTCATCATTGGATTTATTGGCTAAGCCCGCAAAAGCAACTTTGGTTTCTTCAACCAAAGGCATGATCTCCTTGATATCGCGCTCATTCTTGTCGCCAACCAATTTTTTTATAAGACCTGTCAATGAATTTAACATGATGTAATATTTAAAATGCTGTGTAAAGCAAACCTATTGATAGCAAAAAAGCTGCTAAGATTCTAGCAGCTTTACTTAGGCTTATGTAATTATTTAATATTCGTCTTCGTTAAAGAAGAAATCTTCTTTAGTAGGATAATCTGGCCAAATGTCTTCAATATTCTCGAAAACCTCCTCTTCGTCCTCAATATCTTGTAAATTTTCTACCACTTCCAAAGGTGCCCCTTTACGAATGGAATAATCAATCAATTCTTCTTTTGTAGCAGGCCATGGGGCATCTTCCATATACGATGCTAATTCTAACGTCCAATACATTCTACTTTGCTATTAATAAGGTTTGTGTTTCGTTACGCAAAAATAATTTTTTTGTGCACATAAGCAAGCATTAATTACAAACTTGCTAATTCCTTTTATTTCAGGTTATTAACAAATCTATTCTGTCATACGAGGTACCCATGGAATCTCTTCTGCGTTTAAATCCATAGTCAATTTTCGCGCCAACACGAATAAATAGTCAGATAGCCTATTTAAGTATGACAAAACAAGTGGGTTAATGGTCACTTCATCATTTAATTGTGTGACAAGCCGTTCTGCTCTTCTGCAAACACAGCGAGCAATGTGACAGTATGACACGATGCTGTTTCCTCCGGGCAATACAAAAGATTTCATGACAGGCAACGTTTCATCCATTTTATCCATTTCTTTTTCCAATAAAACAATGTCGGAAGCAAACAAAGGTGGGAGTTTCATGTTCGACTTCTCAGGATCTTCCGCTAACATTGACCCCATGGTGAACAAGCGATCTTGAATTTCAATTAATATTGTTTTATACGCTATATCAATTTCTTGATCTCTAATTAATCCAATATAACTATTCAATTCATCGACAGTACCATATCCTTCAATACGCAAGTGATGTTTGGCAACACGAGTGCCTCCAATAAGCGCTGTAGTGCCCTTATCTCCTTTTTTAGTATAGACCTTCATTTAATGGGTTTTAATCAGAAATAATTAGTGATATGAAGCTATTACGGGTTCGTTGGTCAAGTCAGTTTCAACCAGTCCATCTCGCAGCCTAATAATACGGTGTGCATGTTTGGCAATATCCTCTTCATGTGTTACTAAGATAACCGTATTTCCGTTGGCGTGTATTTCGCCGAACAAGTTCATAATTTCATTAGAAGTCTTAGAATCTAGGTTTCCTGTTGGTTCATCAGCCAAAATAATGGAAGGTTTATTGACTAAGGCTCTTGCAACTGCCACACGTTGACGCTGACCTCCCGATAATTCATTTGGTTTATGATCCATACGATCTCCTAAACCAACTTGTTCTAGTACTTCTTTAGCTCTCTCGTCTCTTTCTTTTTTAGGCATTCCGGCATACACCAAAGGGAGTGACACGTTTTCTAAGGCCGTATATCGAGGCATTAGATTAAATGTTTGGAAAACGAAACCAATCTCACGATTTCTAACCATAGCAAGCTCATTGTCCAACATTCTGCTTACATCTGTTCCACTCAGAAAATATTCTCCACCTGTAGGCGTGTCCAAACAACCAAGAATATTCATCAAGGTAGATTTGCCTGACCCAGAAGGTCCCATAAGTGCCAAATATTCGTTATTTTGAATATCTAAACTTATCGATTGTAACGCACGCACTACTTCTGTTCCTATTTTATAGGTTTTAGAAATATCCTTAATGTTAAGTACTGAATTAGTCATAATTAAAATCTCAGTTTAAAATGTTGTTTTTGTTGGCCTGGTTTAAAAAACAATAGACCCATGCGATATAAATCGATGGATACGGTAGCTTTAGGTTCTAACAAAAGTGTATTCCAAGCCTTTTCCATGCCCTTTGACCAATAGATATCATCAATGATGACCAATGCTTCTTTATTTAGTTTTGGTAATATCCAGTCAAAGTATCTTACTGTTGCTTCATAGGTATGGTTACCATCAATGTACACAACATCAAGATTGTACAAAGATGATAAAACCTTTGGTAAGGTAGTATCAAAATTTCCACTGACGGGAGTAATGTTGTTTAAACCTAAGGAATTGAAGTTTTTACTGGCAATAGACAAGATGGTTGGACAGCCTTCTAAGGTGGTTACTTTACTCTGTTTGTTTGCACTTGCCAAATAGGCTGTTCCTATTCCGAAAGAAGTTCCCAGCTCCAATATATTCGTTGCTTTGAGCATTAAACAACTTTGAAACAAGAGTTCCCCAAATTTTTTCGGGATAGCTGCTTTACTCGCAATAGCCTTAATCGTTTTGGAGTATGACTCACCTTTACCAAAGGCTCCGTGGTCAACAACTCCTATGTATTCAGTATTCGATAATAGTTTTAGCCTAATCTGCTCAATACGTAACCAAGGATAAAATTGATGTTTATGCCGCATAATGACCGAAATAAACTCAAACACAAAAGGCGAGTGAACGTCATGCGGACTAGAAGCCGTGAACAAGTATTGTATATATTTCAATAATTTACGAATCATAGCTGTTTTTTGGCATAAAAAAACCAGCAAGATAGCTTGCTGGTTTTTTTTATATAAATAAGTTGTCAAGCTAAGCTTAGAAAGAAATAACTTTAAACTCAGTTCGTCTGTTTCTAGCGTGTTCTTGTTCTGAACAATTTACATTGTCAGCACATCTGTTTTTCAATTCTTCTTCACCAAAACCTTTTGCAGTCAATCGGTAAGGGGCTATGCCTTTGCTTACTATGTATGCTACAGCAGCTTCTGCACGTTTTTGCGACAACTTTTGGTTACTTTTTGAGCTTCCTCTAGCGTCGGTATGTGAGCCAAGTTCAATAATTAATGAAGAATTTTCTTTCATCAATTTTACTAACTTATCTAATTCAAATGCTGCGTCTGGTCTAATGTCAGCTTTACCCAAATCGTAATAGATATTAGGTATCTCTACTGTTTGGTTCAAGATAATACCTTCTAATTCAAACTGATCAAGGTTTACTTCGTAACCAGGACGTTTATTTCGGGTACTGAATTCAACCGTTCTAGCGAAAAAACCATCTTTTTCAACACGTAAGGTGTAATCACCTTCTGGGGTTAATTTAAAACCGAATTTTCCGTCAACAGCCGTGATGATGTTTGTTTTTTCGTAGGTCTTTTTGTTAGTCAAATACACAAACGCATCCTTGATAGCTTGTCTGTTTTCTTTGTTAACCACAACTCCAGTTACTGTCATTTCGCTGTTTCCTAGTTGAATGTCGTTGTATTTAACATCGCCTACTAAGAATTGAGGAATCATTTTGTGTACGTTAGCGTATCCAGGTAACTGGGTAGATAGCGTATATGTTTTAAAACGATTCAACTTAATTGAATATACTCCTTGATCATCGGTAGCTGTTTTAGCAACAACAACACCATTGTCATCTTTAAAAACTACTTCCGCATTAGGAATGATAAAGTCTCTGTCATCTTTCAATTTTCCTTCTAGTACATATAGTTCAGATTGCTCTTCGTATACGAAGCTATAAATATCATCTTCGCCAATTCCACCAGGTCTGTTAGATGTAACATATCCTGATTTCATTTCTCTATCAAGTAAAAAGGAGAAATCATCTTTAGAACTATTGATAGGAGCAGAAAGATTAGTAATGTTTTTGAATTCACCTCTAATCATCATAGCAGAAAAAACATCTGAACCACCTAATCCAACATGTCCGTCAGAAGAGAAGTAAAGAATATTGTTTTCGTGAATGAATGGGAAAGATTCATTTCCTTCAGTATTCACTAATTTACCTAGGTTTTGAGGACGTCCCCAAATACCGTTACGGTTTTCGACAACGTAAATATCAGTTCCACCATAACCACCTGGCATATCAGAAGCAAAATACAACCTACTTCCATCTCTACTCAAAGAAGGGTGTGCTACATTATAGTCATAACTATTAAATGGCATTGGATCAATGTTTACCCATTCATCACCCGCCAAAGTAGCGCGGTAAATTTTCAAGTTAGAATGACCTTTACCTGCACTGGTTCTTCTGCCTGCATCACTATTTCTAGTGAAATACATCTGTAAACCATCGTACGTAAAGCAAGCTGGCCCTTCGTGGACTTTCGTGTTTATTTTGTTAGAAAAATAAAGTGGGTTTGTTAAACTCCCTCCTGGTTCTCTGGTAGCAAAGTACAAATCAAAATAAGCATCCTTTGTGTCAGACGTTCTATTTTGAATTAATGGATTTGGATCATTTTCTGAAGCAAAAACAATTTTGTCTACAAAAAATGCGGTACCAAACTCAGATTGCGGACTATTTATTGAAAGCAAAGAAAGTTTGTAACTACTCACTAATGGATTTAGTTCTTTCACATAATTAGGCCTGCTTAGGTGCATGATGGCACGTGTATCGTCAGGTACCAATTCATTGTAAAGTCTCATCCAGTTGTCAGCTTCAGTGTATTTTCTGTTGCTTTTCAATACTTGTGCATAATAATACACATCAATTGCTTTACGTTCACGAACACTCATTAACTGTGCGTACCACGCTTCCGCTTTTTCATCATCACCGGTAATACGGTAACAATTTGACAAACGACTAATGACTTCAGCATCTACTTTATCGCCAGCACTCACTACTTTTTCGAAGTAATTTATTGCTTTGGTATATTGGTGCTCATCGTAATATTTCATTGCTCGGCCATTGTTACTGACTTGCGCAAAACCATTACAAACAAACAATACTGCAATAAGCAGTATTGTAACTTTATTAAATATTTTTCTCATTTCTACTTGGTTTAGAAGTATCTAGGGGTTCTTACATTTCTACGCGAAAATACAAAATCATATGAAACCATCACCTCATGTGAAGCACCACTATAGGCACCAAAGTCTGTTGTGTTGTAATCATATGCATAACCAACATTTAACTGGTCATTGATTGAGTATTGTACTATTCCTCCAATGGTTGCATCGTAACGATACAGTAGCCCTAAGGTAAACTTTTCGTAAAAGATAACATTAGTTGTCAAGTCAAAGGAGAAAGGGGCATTAGCAACAAATCTCGTCAATACTGTTGGTTTTAACTTAATATCTCTGTTTAAATTAACGACGGCACCTGCTATCAAGAAATAGTGTCTGCTTTCATTTTTAATTAATGTTGTCTGTCCACCATCTTCCAACGACAAATCGTTTTCCAATAATTTGGGAGCAGAACCACCGAAATAAAACGTTGGTGTACTGTAGTAGAAACCAACTCCAACATTAGGCATTATCTCGTTCGAGATGTTTTGACTAAAAGCAATATCGCCTGTTTGGTTAGCTCCAGAACCTGTAAATATAGTCCCTAAAGAAGCACTGTACAGATTTGCACCACCTTTTAGTCCAAGCCTCAAAAACCCTTTGTCAGTGACTTGCAATTTATATGCTAAATCGACATAAACACCGGTTTGTTGTACTGGACCAATTTTGTCGTTTACAACCGACAAACCAACACCAATGTTAGCCTCTTTAAAGGGGCTATGCAAGGTAAGTGTTTGCGTTTGTGGCGCACCTTCGAATCCAGCCCACTGCGAACGATGCAGTATGGTTGCGGATAGGGCATCTCGACTTCCAGCGTAGGCTGGGTTTATTGACAATGTGTTAAACATGTATTGCGAATAAATCGGGTCTTGCTGAGCTATCGCCCCAAAGGACGACAGCAAAGCAATTGCCAATATTATGTTGCAAGTCAACTTTCTTCCTGCTTTTATTTTCATAACAACTATCAAAAATTAGCTTTCGCTTAATTATCTATTCAAATATACGTAACCTCTAATTGGTTCTTGGTCTAAACCTAAATCTAACATGTAGAAATATGTTCCAACTGGTAATTCTTCTTCTCCATACAATGGATTTTCAGCAATACCATCCCAAGAGTTGTCGTAATTGGCCTTCTCATAAACCATTACTCCCCATCGGTTGTATATTTTCAAGGTATTTTGTGGATATTTCTCTAAATCTGGTATCACAAAGCGATCATTGATCTCATCTTGGTTAGGTGAGAATCCTTCTGGAACATCAACCAAGATCTGGCAATTGTCGCCAAAATCACGGTAGTTAGGTGTTCCATCACTATCACAATCTGTTTCACCTTCAACAATATCTAAGATACCATCGTTGTCAGAATCAGAATCGCGGTAATCAGGAATATCATCTCCATCAGAGTCTCGTGGAGTTTGATCACAACTTCCTTCGTCAAAATCTAATATTCCATCATTGTCAGAATCTTCATCTAAGTAATCAGGGTTATCATCACTATCAGAGTTAGCTGGGAACACCAATGCAGTACGATCTCCTGCTTCAATAGCATCAGGCATACAATCGTTGTCTGAGTCAAGGTCTCTAAAGTTAGGGAACCCATCATTATCAAAATCGTAATATGATAAATTAGTAGCAGCTTCATTTTCGATCATATCCGAAATACCATCATTATCAGAATCTAAATCCCTGAAATCAAAGATCCCATCAAGATCTGTGTCTGATATTTCAACGTATACGCTATCGCCATTTAATGCTGTTACGTCAAAAATAGCACCTTCTAATTCGTCATACAGATTATCATTATCTGAATCTAAATCTAAATAATCTGGCAATGCATCACCATCCGTATTGGCTGGGAATATTGCTGCTAATGGATTACCTGCTTCAAAAAGGTCGGCAACTTTATCATTATCAGAATCTAAATCTCTGTAGTCAGGAAGATTATCACTGTCAGAGTTAGCTGGGAATACTGCTCCACTAGGATCACCTGCTTCTATAGCATCTGACATAGAATCATCATCTGAATCCAAATCTTGGAAATCGTAATCACCATCATCATCCGTATCTATTGGGGCATTAGGTGAAACGGTTATACGTTCGTCAGCATCTAGGATACCATCGCCGTCTGCATCTAATACTCTAAAGTCATAGTCACCTGTTCCGTCAGAGTTGCGAGGTAGTAATGCATTAGTTCCAAGCATACGCCCTTCATATACATCTTCTATGCCATCGTTGTCTGAATCTGGATCTCTAAAATCTTCTAAGTAATCTGTCAACATTGCAACATCTGTATCAAGAGGCGCTTTAGGATTATCTCCCGCTTCAATGCGGTCAGGAATACCATCGTTGTCTGAATCCGTATCCAAGAAATCTGCTTTACGACGTTTGTTTACACCACTATCGTTATCAGAATTCATTGGTAATATAAAACTCACTGTGTCATTAGGAGTTAAATTGAACGTTAACAATGGATTAAGCGAAACATTTGGCACATCCTCTGTGTTATCTACGCCATACAATCCAGCAATTGGCTTGTGCCAACCGTTACCTGTATCCTCAAAGTTTACTACTTTACCTGTTGTAGAACCAAGAGCCCAAGTACTATTTTTTGGTCCAAACTCGGTAACATCAAAGATGCCATCGTTGTCTGAATCTAAATCGTACTGGTTGATAATTCCATCATTGTCTCTATCTAATATTGCGCACGTTTTGCTTGCGGCATTATAACTAGAACCAATTAAGGTACAGTAATCACCATCATTATAATTTAATGTACCATCGAAATCATGATCACCAATAACGTCAAAGCGTCCATCAGATTCTAAGAAATCAGGAATTCCGTCATTGTCATCATCTAAATCTTCAGAATCAGCTACACCATCTTTATCAAAATCGCTACATGTTTTACCCCCTTCAATGGTAAAGTTAGTACAATTGATACTATCACTTAAGGTAAAAGTAAAAAAGTCCTTATCACTGATGGCATTAGAAGTAAACGTTTGTAAACCTGTTGACCCAGTAAATTGTGACATGGTTAATCCATCAACCTCATATCCACCAGCACCACCTAGTACCGAAAACTCAACAATATATGTAGGGGTAGTCCCACTTACATTACATTTAATGGTTGGTCCTTGTTTCGTAGTATCCGTTTTATCCACCATTTTCATTTCTTCAACCAACATCACTGTGGCAATAGAAAAAGCAGATGGACAAGCTACACCGGTAACATCGTATCTGAATGTATACTCTCCTGCGCTGCGTTCAATGTTCGAGGCATCAAAATTTGGCTCGTCATTAGGGGGGAATAGTGTATTAGGAGCATCGATTACAGACCAAACACCTCCTGGTAATGCACCAATTAACTCAGTTAGATTATACTGTTCATTTGTTCTACAAACATATCCCAAGTTATCACTTCCTGCATCAGCAAGCGTTACGATTTTCACCGTTACCGTGGAAGTGACAGGCGCAC
Source organism: Flavobacteriales bacterium (assembly GCA_047634195.1). GTDB lineage: Bacteria > Bacteroidota > Bacteroidia > Flavobacteriales_D > Luteibaculaceae > JBLIDJ01. Next base: position 31,098 of record JBLIDJ010000003.1, on the reverse strand, counting down.
AAACACCATTATCAATAGTATAAGTAAATTTATAAGACCCTGCCCCAGCAAAATTAGCTACTAATTCTGGACTAAAATTTCCACTGCTAGCATCAATTAATCCGCCTGAACCATCTACGTCCAGCCAAACACCACCTGCTTCAGCAAATTCTCCATCCGCAGTTTCTGTTAAGATAGAAATAAGAGGGAACTCATTGTCAGTTTCACATTTTTCTACAGAAGCGCTTACACCTACAATAGGTGCTTTAATTACTTCAATGTTTGCGTATGAAAGGTCCACTGGACATGCGCCATTATCAGCTTTATATTCTGCACGCCACTTACCTTCTTTAGCTATAAAAGGAGAGAATCTACCTCCGCTCAATAAAAAATCATCATCGCCAAAGCTCATTTTCCATACACCATTTAAATCTTCATTAGTAATCACATCATTCAAAGGAAAACTAACAACAGATTCACATACGGGAAAATCACCATCATTACCTGCGTTGTTCAATGGTTTCACATCAAGTACTAAGGTAGATACGTCATCTGGACACGCTTCTATTGAGACTGTATAAGTAAAGTTATGGAAGCCTAGTCCTGCCAATGAAGCATCTAATGTAGGATCAGTTAAACCTCCACTATTACTAGTAGTAGTCCAAGTTCCGCCAAGATCTTCTCCCGTAATATAATCTCCTAGTTGTACTACTTTTTTTGTAATACAAGCAACACCTGTACCGTTTGTTCCAGCTTCTGGCAATCCATTCACATTCACCACTATGCTTGTTTTCGCAATAGGACAAGCTATGGTTGTAGCTGTATACACATACGTTTTTGAAGCTGCTGGCAAATTAAATTGAATGTTTGGATTCATATATTCATCACCAAACAAAGGTGATGTAGGATTCGATGTAGTCCATACACCTGGTGATATATCCGGTGTATTACCTAATAAAGGCGTTAAGTGAAGACTTGTTTCGCTTTCACACGCCACAACACTGGTATCATTGCCTACTATAGGTAGGCCTTCAATGGTTAGTGTTAAGGTAGAAAAAGTCTCTGCAACACATACATTACTTTCTGCTTGGTAACGAATGATATGTGTACCTACTCCAACGCCGATATAATTAGGACTTAAGTAGCCATTACTAATTGCTCCATCTATATTAGGAACTAAAGTAAATGTACCTGTTGGGAAAGGTGAACCACCTACTCCACTAATAAGTTCATAAGGGCCGTTGTTAATGCAAATAGTAAGCGCATTGTTTGCCCCACTCGATGGCTTGTCTTTTATAGTTACCGTTACCGTTGCTATATCTTGTGGACAAGGTGCTCTTTGAACGGTATATGTAAACTTATACACCCCTGGTGCACCAATTGCAGAAGGATTTAAAATACCTGTTGAAGTGTCGATACCAACTAACCCAGATACTGGATCTGCAGACCATACTCCACCAGCATCAACTGCAGGGCTACCTATTCCAATTACTGGAAATAATGGAACGTTGTTGTCATCAATACATACATCAATAGCTTGGTTCGATCCAGCTTCAGGAGTTTTCAGTATGGTTACACAAACCGTAGTACTGTCTTTGTAGCAAGCTGTACCTGCCAATTCCGGTACGCCTAGGTTGACTATATATCTAAAGCAATATGTGCCAGGACCATTAGCTGCTAAATTTGGTTTAAAAACATCACCACCAATAGCATTTGATCCGTCCAAATCTTTCCAAACACCACCTGCTTTTGGGGTCCCTAAAGAAGTTCCCAATCTCCCGTATAAATTTATACTCGTGGTTGTTTCACAAGTAGTAATATTTACTGCATCTCCTGCATAAGGATCAAAATAAACTTGTATGTTGACTGTTGCTTTTTTTGCTGAACAATAACCATTGTTTACTACATAATCAAATTTTACATTTTCTGGTTCTGCGAATGTATTAGGAGTACCCGACGGGTTAAAATTAGCATTGTAATTTCCTGGTGTTACAGGGCTAAGATTACCCGTTCCATCTACATCTACCCAAGTACCTCCAATTTGTGGACCACTTACAAGTGAACTAAACAAATCAAAGGTGGTTGATGATTGACACACTTTAACAGCTGCAGCAGGACCAGCGCCTGGATTAGGCTCACAAATTACATTTATAGTAACTGTTGCTATATCTGGCGCACATTTACCATAATCAGAAGTTTTGGTGTACTCAAATGTATAAGCGTAACCACAGGTTACTGCAGAAGGATTAAAGTTAGATCCACCAAAACCACATGATCCACATGGAGGAGCACCACCTGTATTAGTCAAAGCCCAAGACCCACCTGGATCAGGAGTTCCAGCCAATTGGCCAAGCAAAGGCACTAAGGTTTCAGTTGTACAGAAATACTGCGTTGCATTTTCACCTGCATCTGGCACACTATCAATGGTCACCTCAACAGAAGATGTTTTTACTGGACATGCTCTTGTTTTGATAACATAATTAAGGAAATGTTTCTCGTTGACCGTATTTGGTGCTGATAAGTTTCTAAAATTAGGACCTGATAACCAATCGATATATTGAGGAAGTGGTGATGGCGCTACTTTAGGGTAGGTGACATCTTCCCAATTTCCTGCCGTTAACGACGATGGTAAATCTGTTGCCAAAAGGAAGGCCTCTTGAAATAAATTAATTGCTGGATCGTCACCACAAACAGTAAAGTTAGTAGGCTTACCTGGATCGTATTCTATAGATATTTTGGTAAGCATGTTAACAAAATCGTCCACACAACCACCACCAGTAGAAGCTACCGTGTATCTCCAACGATAGCTATTGCCAGCATCAAGTCCCTGGGGTGACGATTGTGTAGTTGCCGCTTTCACATCATATGTCCAATCATCGCCATTAACCGCTGTATTAAAGTAACCTTGAGCACTAGGAGTTGCAGGATTCAAGACTTCCCAAGTTCCATTTTCAATTTGAGGATTACCACCTAAGTTGGAAAACATATCCCAAACATCATTACTTTGACATACAGCTGTATCAGCAAAAAGGAAAGTTCCTGCGTTTGGCTGGCGATGCAAATTAATGGTCAATGTAGCATTGTTTGGAGGACAACCCGCAGCAGTTTGCTCGTGATCGTATGTTAGTGTTGTTACTGGCGTAGCTGGGTCAGGGTCATCAGAAGGTGTGAAAGTTGTATCCACTGCGTTATAAGCATCACTGTTTCCTATATTTGGCGTCCAAGTACCTCCAGGTTTTCCGCTATTCAGAGAATATAATCTTCTGCCAATGTCATCGGAAGTACACAAATCAACTGTCATTGTGTTTCCTGCCGCAGCGACTTCACTAATAGTTAATGTTGCAAATGCGGTGTCTTCCGCACAAACAGAACCAGTACCAACAATGTACATAAAAACATAGTCTCCCGTAACACCATTAGCAACTGCATTAGGGTTTACTTCATTGTAAACGCCGGGTGTTGGATACCAAGCAGTAGGACGTGTCTTATCTTCAAAGTACCATTCTCCACCTAAATCGAATCCAGTAATCACACTAAACAAGTCAAAAGGCCCTGTTGAAGATTTACAAACCGTTTCAGAACCATCATCACCTGCGTTAGGCTCATCTTCAATAGTTACCGTAACGGTGACTGAAACAACCGGACAAGGAGTAGTGTTTATTTCATATGTAAAATCATAAACACCAATACCTGCAGTTACAATATCTAATTCAGTGTCGAATGCGGTTGGATCTGTTAACGCTCCAGTAGTATTTACATCAATCCAAGTACCTGTTGAGTCTTTTGGACTTGTAAGCGTTTCTAAAAACAAAACTGGATTCTCTTCATTAATACAAAAACTTCTGTCTTTTCTATTACCTGTAAGAGGCAGTTTAGTTACGTTTAAGGTAATGATAGCCGAATCTCCGTCACAAGAAACACCTGGTTGTCTGTATATGAATTCATAGACTCCAGTTGATTTACCAGAAGCATCCCAACTTGCGTTTTGATCGTTAGGTGCAGATTGTGATATTATGCTTGGCCCTCCTGGGTTATTTGGACCCGATACCCACTCCCCAGAACCTGAAGAATTGTCTTGACCTGAAAGGTAAGCGGCAATGTTAATAAGACCCGCTCCACAAATGTCATCTGTAGCATCAGCTCCAGCAACTGGTGTAGTTTCTGTTATTACATCAACACTGGTAGTTTTTGTACAACCATACTCATTCTCCAAAGTGAAGGTATATGTTTCTAAAGGGCTTTGTGGAGTAACTTCGATGGTTTGTAAAGTTTCATTGTAAGGGCCAACATTTGGTCCTGACCAAATTGAGTTTGGATATGCTGAACTTCCAGGCACATACTCAGGTCGTGGACTAAAGTTTGCATTGTCAAAATCAATACCCCAAGCATCAATAAAACCGTCTTTAGCATTACCTTCCATGTCGCACACAGTAAGTGTCCATGTACCATTTAATTTTGACCCGTATAAATTTGAAAGCGGCTCTAGTGGCTTGTACGTACCTGGAGCAATATTAAAAGTAGGCGAGTTTACCGCTTCATCCCACGTATTGCCACTATTGTCATTGTTAAAGTAATAGTCTGAAACGGCAGCAGCACTTGGGTTTCCTAATGTGGTAGTACTAGTACCACTAGCTTGGTTATGCAATTTGATAGATGCCCCACTAGGAGCTGTAAGCATTAAGACTAAGTCGTTAACATCTTTATGCCACATAGAAACATATACTCTTGTAATGTCTCCTACACTATAGGTTGCTCCAGAAGCATAAAAATTTACTTCTAGGTCAGTGTCTTTACATTCGGCTCTACCGTCTATTAACGTAACATCGGTTAAGTTAGTTTCACGTCTTGTATTGTACAACTTTATTTGTTGATACACCGCTGTTAAATTCACTTTTCCTCCTTCACAAACTACTTGGTCTGGAGTAGTACCAACAAAGGTAGCGTCGTCTGCTACATGAATTTCTTGGTTTAGCAAACTTGAGTTACGACAACCTGCGTTGTCACGGATCATTAAGTTGGCATAATAAATACCGGGAGCTGCATAGGTATGGTTAATATTAATATCATCTTTAGTAGTTCCGTCTCCTAAGTCCCAATAATAATCTGACTCAGCACCTATTTGATTATAAGCACCCGTGTTATCATCATCAAAACCACCTGACAAAGACAAAACAGCGCCATTACAAACACCAATGATATTGCCTGGATTATTGGCAGCAGGCACTGATGAAGCTAAAATAGGAACAACTGGCTTACAAGCAGCACAAATAATGTCTGCATCCCATCCAGCATTAGTGATTCCGGCATTAGATGTCCATACAAAAGTTAAACATCCTGTTTTATTGGTAGCTGTTACAATTGCTGGCAAGGCAGTACCACCATCTATAATCTGCATTAGAACATTAGTACCATTCGAATTGTAAACCGTTAACTGGTCAGAACCTGCTTCTGATAAAAAGGAATTAAACGTAACCGAAGTACGTCCATCTTCCGTGTCGGGACATATTGTTAGCGTATAGCTTTCGTTGTTGGTGTAATCTCCACCTGGACCTCCAAAGTCGTAAAAATCACTTCCGCAAGTATAGATAATTCCATCTTGCATGTTAATACTCTGTCCAAATGAATTGCTTATCGCAATTAAAGAGAACAACGCTACCAACAACGTATTAGTAACAGTTTTCATATGAGTTAATTTAGTGTATGTGTATGCAAATTTAATTTGCCTGCGCACCTTACGCAGGAATAAAAATATATCTTAAAAATTCTTCGTGTTGGCTGGGTTCGATAAACGACATATTAGCCACGACAAATAACATTTTTAATTTAATCAGAACTAAAACACCAACGTTTTGGCCATAGTATCCCCTCAAAAAGTGGAACAATTATAGGGAAAATATTTTGAAAACTTCCTTGAATATTTCCTTGTCTTTCCTTTTTTTTTAATAAGCCTTGTAAACCTAATTAGTAAGCGCGCTCATTTTTACCTTCTACATAGTTGACAAATGACTTATTCACCACCTTGTTTCCACCAGCAGTAGGGTAATCTCCAGAGAAATACCAATCTCCTGTATGGTCAGGACATGCTGCTCTTAGCCCTTCTAAAGTTTGATAAATAATAACCACCTCGGCCTTAATATTTTTTGGTTTTAATAGCTCAGAAATTTTAGCAGAAATCTCATCGTTGGTAAAAGGGGTGTAAATGTCCTTTACCTTATTCACCATTTGCTCTTTTGGTTTTTCTAACTCAGCCAAACAATTTCGATAAACAGTTTGGATAATTTCTTCTTTTCCTTGGTCTTTTAACAAGGCAATAGCAGCTTGAAAAGCGATAAAATCACCCATTTTGGCCATGTCTATTCCATAACAATCTGGGTAACGTATTTGTGGTGCAGATGAAACAACGACAATCTTTCCTGGATTCAATCGATCCAATATTCTTAGAATCGATTTTTTTAAGGTTGTTCCTCTTACGATAGAATCGTCGATCACTACCAAGTTGTCGCCTTTGTTTACAGTACCATAAGTAATGTCATAGACATGCTCTACCAAATCGTCTCTGCCGGCATCGCTGGTGATAAACGTTCTTAGTTTAGCATCTTTTATTGCTATTTTCTCAATACGTGTTCTGTGAGACAGTATTTCGGTAACAGCTTCTAAACTAGGATTGGCTCCTAAGGCATGTATTTTTTTCGCTTTTACCGTATCTAGGTAATCTTCCAAGCCTTTGACCATACCATAAAAGGCAGTTTCGGCTGTGTTAGGGATAAAACTAAACACAGAATTGTCCAAATCTCCTTCTATTTGTTTGATAATTGCTGGGCAAATAATCTTGCCTAGTTCTTTTCGTTCGTTGTAGATGTCTTTGTCCGATCCTCTTGAAAAATAAATACGCTCAAATGAACATGATTTTTTTTCGTAAGGTTTGCGCACCATCATCTCCTTGGCTTCTTCGTCTTTTTTCATCACCAAAGCATGTCCCGGACTAAGCTCTTGAATGCTTTCCATAGGTACATTAAAGGCTGTTTGGATTGCTGGTCTTTCAGACGCTACTACAATTACCTCATCGTCTTGGTAATAAAAAGCTGGGCGTATGCCCGAAGGATCTCTTAACACAAATGCATCTCCATGCCCCATTAATCCTGCCATGGCGTATCCACCATCCCAGTCTTCGGAAGCATTGGTTAGTATGCGTTGGACGTCTAAATATTCTGCTATTTTTTTGGTAATTTCTTTGTTTCCTAAACCTTGCTCTTTGTATTCGTCAAAAAGACGTTGGTTTTCTTCATCCAAAAAGTGACCTATCTTTTCTAGTACTGTTACAGTGTCAGATATTTCTTTGGGATGCTGACCAACGTTGACCAAAATGTTAAACAATTCGTCAACATTTGTTAAGTTAAAGTTTCCGGCAACAACCAAATTTCTGGTCATCCAGTTGTTTTGTCTCAAAAACGGATGACAACTTTCAATGCTGTTTTTTCCGAATGTGCCATAGCGTAAATGTCCTAAGAATAATTCGCCGGTAAATCCGTAATTATCTTTCAGCCATTGGGCATCTTTAAGTCTCTCGGGATATTTTTTGGCTACTTGCCTAAATTTTTTGTTGACATAATCGAAGATTTCTTGAATAGGCTTGTTGCTATTAGAACGTTTTCGGCTGATGTATCGTTTGCCTGGTTCTACATCAAACTTAATATTGGCTAGTCCTGCCCCGTCTTGTCCTCTGTTGTGTTGTTTTTCCATCAACAAGTACATTTTGTTCACCCCGTAAAAGGCTGTACCGTACTTTTCAACATAAAACTCTAAGGGTTTTTTTAATTTAAGAACCGCGATACCGCACTCATGTTTTATAGCGTCACTCATGAAAATTTCTTTAAATTTTAGAAGGTGCAAAGGTAGTTACTTTTAAGGCTTTTAAAACCTTTGTTACACAAATCGTTCATCGACTTCCATGACCGTAGTACATTTATCACATGTGCGTAAATCTTCCTTAGCATAAAACTCCTTAAATATGGGTTGAAAATCTTTTTCTATGCTTTTCAATGGAAAATACTTCTCATATAATTTGTGATTGCAGTTATCGCAATACCAAATGAGCCCATCGTTTTCGGTAGATTTTCTTTTTCGTTCTATCACCATGCCAATAGAATTGGTTGCTCTGATAGGTGAATGAGGAACATTGGGTGGCAATAAAAATATTTCTCCTTCTTTGATGGGTATTTCAATTGCCTTTCCGTTTTCTTGAATTTTCACCACAATATCACCTTCTATTTGATAGAAAAATTCTTCTCCTTCGTTGTAGTGATAGTCTTTACGGGCATTTGGACCACCCACAATCATAACAATAAAATCGGCATCTTCAAACACCTGCTTATTTCCAACAGGTGGCTTTAGCAAGTGCCTATGTTCGTCTATCCAAGCCATAAAATTAAAAGGTCTGCGTATTGCCATAACAAGAAATATTAGATTTGTGCTAAAGATAATAAAAGACAAACGTATGAATTTAAGTTTATCAGGTAAAACAGCAATTGTTTGTGGAAGCACTCAAGGTATTGGACTTGCTGCTGCTCAAGAGCTAGCCTCTTTAGGTGCTCAGTTAATTTTGATTGCTCGAAATGAAGAGAAATTAAAAACTGTCATTGGTTCTTTTACAGGCAAAAACCACCGTTATATTGTAGCTGATTTTTCTAAACCAGAAGAGTTGGATACCATTTTACAAGAAAAACTTGTTGAAACAGAGCTTCATATCCTTGTCAACAACACAGGTGGTCCTGCTGGTGGTCTTATTTACCAAGCAAAACCAAGTGAGTTTATCAACACCTTCAATCAGCATTTAATTTGCAACCATATTATGGTGCAACATGTTTGGCCTAAAATGAAAGTAGCAGGTTATGGCCGTATTATCAATGTGATAAGTACTTCGGTAAAACAACCTTTGGGTGGCTTAGGTGTATCCAACACCATTAGAGGTGCGGTTGCCAGTTGGTCAAAAACTTTGGCTAACGAGTTAGGACAATACAACATTACGGTCAACAATGTGTTGCCTGGCGCAACAGCAACTGGTCGATTGGATGAAATAATCACCAACAAAGCCGACAAAACAGGTCAGGAAAAAGAAAACATCTTGAAACAAATGGCTAGTGCCGTTCCTATGAATAGGATCGCACAGCCCAACGAAGTGGCTAATGCTATTGCTTTTTTAGCTAGTCCTGCGGCGTCGTACATCAATGGTATTAATGTACCTGTTGATGGTGGCAGAACGGGTTGTTTGTAACTTACTCTGACACTAATAATTTAAAGCCTCGACCATGGACATTGATTATTTCTATGGTTGGGTCTTCTTTTAAGTATTTGCGAAGTTTGGCAATGTACACATCCATGCTTCTGCCATTAAAGTAGTTGTCGTCACCCCAAATAAATTTCAAAGCAGCATCACGTTCCAAAACACCATTTTTGTTCTTGCACAACAAATAGAGCAAATCATTTTCTTTAGTGGTTAGTTTGTGCTCTTCTTTCCCTCCTATGAGTAATTGTTTGGTTTTATCAAATTGAAATTTACCTATTTCAAACGATGCTTCCATTTCATTGACGGCTATACCAGATCGTCTTAATATGGCTTCCATTCGTGCCAAGAGTTCTTCCATGCTAAACGGCTTAGTCATGTAATCATCTGCCCCTACCTCAAACCCTTTTAAAGTGTCTTCTTTCATAGACTTAGCCGTCAAAAACAAGATGGGGATTTCGTTGTTTATTTGCCTTATTTCTTTTGCCAAGGTAAACCCATCTTTGACAGGCATCATCACATCCAATATCAAAAAATTGAACATTTGGCTTTTGAATAAATCATACCCTTTTTGCCCATCATTGGCCAATGTGGCTTTATATCCTTTCGCTTTTAAATACTCGGTAAGTAACAAGCCTAAATTTGGATCGTCTTCAACGATTAATATGTTAAGATTTTTTTTCATTTTCTATCGGTATGATTATCGTAATGTTGGTTCCTTGTCCTAGTGTACTGCGCACAGCAATACTACCGTCATGTTTTTCAACGATTGCTTTCACATAGCTCAAGCCAAGGCCAAAGCCTTTTACGTTGTGCACATTTCCTGTAGGTACTCGGTATAATTTATCAAATATTCTTTTTTGATTATCTTGGCTAATCCCCACTCCTTGGTCTTTTACACTCACTATTACATTGTTATTGTTTTCAGTAATATTCACAACTACAGTGGGAGCATTTTGTGAATATTTAATGGCATTGTCCAACAAGTTATACATCACATTGGTGATGTGCATAGGGTCAGCCTGAAGAAAAACATTGTTAAGCATTGGGTCAATTTTAATTAACCCTCCTTTGCTTTTGGCCTGAATATTCATGCTCTGTACCACTTCGTCTACCAGTTGAAAAAGGTCAATCTGTTCTTTTTTCAAGGCTAACTCGCCTTTATCAAAAACAGCACTTTTCAAGACGTTTTCTACCAATGTGCCCAATCTTTTGTTTTCATCATTAATCATTCCAACAAAACTATCCACCATACTATCTGTTCTGGTCAAATCTTTGTCTGTCAATGCCTCACAAGCTAAACCAATGGTAGCTATTGGTGTTTTTAGTTCGTGTGTCATGTTGTTTATAAAATCATTTTTGATTTCAGACACCTTCTTTTGTTTTAGAATGGTTTGTATGGTGTACCAAAATACTCCTAAGATAACTAAGATAAGAATGGCAGAAGTACTCAACATGAACCACATGGTTTGCAAAACATAACTTCGCTGGTTAGGGAAGTATAATTTCAACAAGTTGCTTTCTTGTAGTATGTCATTAGGAAACAGGCGTACTCGATAGCGTGAGTGTATCAAATTTTTATAGTCTTCTTTAGTATCGTCTTTATTCAGCATAATGGGCTGATTATAAGCACTGAATACTCCTAACTTATAGTTGACATCTATGCCTCTAGCGAGTAGTTCTGACGTAATGATAGAATCGACTGTGGGTATGTCTATTCGTTCTTGAATGTTTTTGTTGATATTAAAATCTAGTAATCCAGTCATTAACTCATCAACGTGTTGCATACGACGCTTGACACGGTTGTTGATTTCATCTTGTGTAAAAATTAGGCTGTCTTTAATCACCCTTTTTCGTTGGTGTACTACTTCGTTTAGCTCATTTTCTTGGTGCCTGCCATCAAATCCGATGTTGGCATAACCCAAGTCTACACCTATGTTAGCGTTTTTTTGTTGCTGCACTCTCACTGTCATAGTGCCTCCATTTATTTCTATGGTGGTGTCTTTCTTAAAATCAAAGTATGAGGTAGCTAATAAATCTTCCTGAATTTTCTTTTTTAATATTTTCCCATTCTCCAGTTTTTCGATCATTTCGTTGCGCTCTATGCTTGTTGCAGCATTGAACATTACTTTTCTTATTTCATGATTAAATCGCGCTGTTCGTTGCTCTACTGCATTGCTTATCCAATACAACTGAGAAGCCACTAAACCAATCATGCACAAAGCTATGATGCCTATCAATCCTCTTATTACTTCTTTTTTCACCCGCTAAAGTTACACTTACCCTGTTTGAATCATGTATGCTTAACAAAATTTAACGTTCCTTAACCCTTACTTCACAGTGACACGATTCGTTTCAGCTTATATTTGAGGTGTCCTCATAAATCTAAAACACATTATTATGAAAAAAATGACCAGTTTTATCGGAGTGTTACTTTTTGCAACAGCCTTATTGGCAAACAATGGGGCGAATGCACAGGACAAAAAAATGAAAAGAACTATCACCAAAAACATTGAAGTAAACGATGAAAATGGTGAAAAAACTGTGACCGTAACTACCACTACAGATGGTGATAAAAAAGTAAGCGTTATTAAAGGAGCTGAAGCAGATAAATACTTAGCTTCAGAAAAACCAGGTCATGTAAAAAACATGAACTCTCATGGCATCATTGTAACAGAAGAAAATGGAGTGAAAAAAGTGACCATTACTAAAGAAAAGGATGGTAAAAAAGAAGTGCGTGAATTGGTAGGTGAAGAAGCAGAAAACTTTTTGAAAAGACAAAAAGCAAGGGCCATGCTCAAAAAAGGAGATAAGGGTAAACACAAATCAGTTGAAAGAGAAATTGAAGTAAGTGATGAAAATGGTGAAAAAACCGTGACCGTAACTACCACTAGAGAAGGCAAAAAAGTAGTAAAAACATTGACTGGCGACAAAGCCGATAAATTTTTGAAAGAACATAAAAGAAAGCATGCTGCGAAATAAATCAATTGGGGTTAAAAATCCATAGTGTCCTTTAAAGCATAGGTTCTTACGCCAAGTTAAAAGACCCGACAGGTTTTGGAAACCTGTCGGGTCTTTGTCATTTAAGAATATCTTTATTTTACACAAACATCAACAAGATTATTTAACCTGCATTAGGCAATCTATCTAATATACTAAGTAATTGATATTTCGATTTCAACCCGAATCATTACTTTTACGTGCAAACAAAGGTTATGGAAAGCATATTGAATTATATAAACGGGGAGTTTAAACCATCATCGTCAAACGAATGGATGGATGTATATGAACCTGCTACTGGCAAGAAGTATGCTCAATTGACTAACTCCAACGAACAAGATGTGTTAAAAGCCATTGACGCTGCTGAAGCTGCTAAAGATGCTTGGGCAAATTTGCCCCAACACAAACGATCTTCATATTTGTTTGCTATGGCCGACGCAATTGACGCAGCCATGGAAGAGCTCGCCTTAGCCGAAACAAAAGACAATGGCAAACCTATTTCGCTTTCCAAAACAGTAGATATTCCTCGTGCTGCTGCCAATTTTAGGTATTACGCAGGAGCAGCCTTACACCAAGAATCTGATGCGCACGACATGGGCAATTTGGCGTTTAATTACACCCTCAGAAAACCATTGGGGACGGTCGTGTGTATTTCTCCATGGAATTTGCCTTTGTATCTCTTTTCTTGGAAAATAGCTCCTGCTCTGGCCACAGGAAACTGTGTGATTGCCAAACCTAGCGAAGTAACTCCTTTGACAGCTTATTTATTGACCAAAATTGCCGACAAAGTTGGCTTGCCAAAAGGGGTGTTAAATGTGATTCATGGTGAAGGTATTCGTGTTGGCAACACCCTGAGTACGCATAAAAAAATAAAAGCAGTTTCTTTTACAGGTGGCACTCAAACCGGCAGCACCATAGCAGGGCTGGCTGCCCCTTTATTCAAAAAATTATCGTTAGAGTTGGGTGGCAAAAACCCTAACATCATCTTTGCCGATGCTCCTTATGAAGAAATGTTGACTACAACAGTCAGGTCTTCTTTTAGCAATCAAGGTCAAATTTGTTTATGTGGTTCTCGGATTCTGATTGAAGAAAGTATCTATGAGCAATTCAAAACAGATTTTGTTGCTAAAGTAAAAGCACTGCAATTGGGCAGTCCATACGACAAAGAAACATCTGTTGGAGCAGTAGTTTCAAAATCTCATCAAGCAAAAATATTGTCGTGCATAGACAAAGCTGTGGCTGAAGGCGGTACTATCCTTTTGGGTGGTAAAAAAGTAACTTTAGCAGGTGAGTTGGCAGGTGGTTATTACGTAGAACCTACCATCATAGAAGGTTTAAGCCAACAATGTGCCACCAATCAGGAGGAAATATTTGGGCCTGTTGTTACCTTAGCTCCTTTCAAAACCTTGGAAGAAGCCATTGAAATGGCAAACAATAACGACTATGGCCTTTCTGCCAGTGTGTGGACAAGCAACCAACGAACAGCACACAGAGTTGCCAAGGAAGTTGATGCTGGTATGGTATGGATAAACACTTGGCTGTTACGCGATTTGAGAACTCCTTTTGGTGGAGTAAAAAATTCGGGTGTAGGCCGAGAAGGTGGCAAGTACGCTTTATCGTTTTTTACAGAGCCAAAAAATGTTTGTTTTAGCTATTAAAATTTGATTAAAAATCGTCTGTCAAACTTCTATATTGTTTCATGCCATTGGTGAAAAACCAAGCAAAACTGGAGTTGAACCAGTGATTAAAAGAATCTAGTAAAAAAAGTATTTTGAACATTTTGGCGGTTTAGATTAACATTAAAACCAAAAAAGGTTTATTTTATTGCAGTTATAACGTAAAACTTGTTCGTATGAGGTGTCTATTTATTCTATTACTCGCTATTATTATACCAGTCAAAGGTTACAATCAGCACATATTAGTGTTGGAAAAAGAAGGGAATTTTAAGCGCGTGAGGTATTTTGAAGGAAGTGCTCTCGCCTTTAGAGCAGGGGAAGAAAACACCCTGTTTTCGGGAGTTATCACATCCATTAGCGACAGTTCGTTTATGCTTGGGGCGTATCGTTTTAAACCAAGTGACATCAATCAAGTCATATTTCCCAATAGAAAAAACTTAGCTAGGTATTTCGGTGTTTCTGCTTTATCTTCAGCAGCAACCATGATGGTTATAGGAGGGTTAGATAGAGGGATTAATCAGAAAGCTTCTCCTGTGTATGACAAACCCACGCTTTTTTTGGTTGGAGGTTTTGTATCTGCAGGGCTATTAGCTTTTTTGGTGCCTGAAAAAAAATACCACTTGCCAAGACAGCGAACTTTACGCATTATTAATGTGACTCCTTAATTTGTATTTATTTACAAAGAGTTGATTTTATTAGTCATTTTAATGATCTTTTTTTAAGGCTAACACACTTTTGACAAGTCAGCAGGTGGAAAATTTCCAAGTCTTTGAAAATAAGCCCTTGAAATGAGTCTATTTTTTGTGCTTAAGGTTCAATAATGAATTTTTTCATTTTCATGGTCCCTTTTTCTAAGCAGCGGATAAAATAAATTCCATTTGGCAAGTTGTCCGTTTTTAATCTTACACTTTTGCCATTTATTTTTTAGATAGGTATTTGCATTTTTTGATTCGAAATAACTAATACTTCAAAAAGTGGATTATCATTCGTTCCTTCCAAGATTAAAAAATCATTGGCAGGAATTGGATAGATCTTTACTTCCCTTTTTTGATTGTCACGAATTCGAACACCATAATCTACTTCTATGTAGCATGTTTTTATTTCAGGTACACTTTCCAATACGTTAATGGTTTAACATTGTCAGGAATCGTTTTAAAAGCTTTTCTGAGTACCGTTACTATTTGTACCAAATTGGGTGTTAGAGAAATTTGATAGCTAATTATTCCCCGATTAAATAAGCCTGTGACAGTTGATAGGTATAACTTTTTTCCGGCAACTTTAGATTCTGTAATATCAGTTACCCACTTTTAATCTCTATGCGTTACTTTGAATTTTCTAGCTAAGAGTTTAAACTCTTCACTATGCTTAACGTTCCTACTCATAAAAATGCCCCCATAAAGTGTTTAACTATTTGGGGGCACTTCAAAAAAAAGGGCCTTTTTTACTCCTTAATTAATTTTAGTATCTCTCGATTTTGATTACTTCTTATTTCTATAAAATACAATCCACTCGGCCAATTTTGAGTGTCAATATAGACCTTGTTTTGTTGTTCGTTAGTTTGATACACTAATCGACCTGAGGCATCCATCACAGATATTTTTTCAATCTGCACACCATTTATTTGTACTTCACTGTTAAATGGATTCGGGAATACATTGAAAGTACTATTCAATTTTGCTGACTCGATTCCCGTATCGTCCATTACATTGATGTAACACGCTTTACTTGTACTATCAATACCCTCGGCATTTTGAGCCCAAAGCATGATTTTTTTACACCCCGGAGTATCAAACGAAACTAAAGGGTTTTGTGCATTGACATCTCCAAGTCCTCCGTTAAAATCCCACGTCCATGCAATTGGGAAGCTGGCTGATAAATCGGTAAATTGAACCGACTTATTCACATAAATCTCCAATGAATCTGCCTTAAAATCAGCTACTGGAATAGCTGCTGGTATTTCACTACAAGTCGTTAACCCAAACTCGTCTAGCCCAATAACAGTCATATTGTAGGCTGTATGTCTAAAAGCAAAATACACTTGTTCTCCTAACAATTCAAAAGGCAAGGATGCTTCTTGCTCCGTCAACTGATTATGTTCAAGTGTTTTAGGGTCATTGTCTTTGAATTTTTTCAATAGGCTTCCTTTGTTTAAAAAGTCGGCCATGGTATTACCTGCAGATGAAGCATATACTGAATAACCATCTCTGAAATTAGTGACCATTAACTTATGTTTCCAAGTTAACAGTATTTGCTCATTAGGAATAGTTAAGGGTCCAAAAATTAACCAATTATCTGCTTTTCCTTCCGGTTCAAATCTAGAGATTGCAACATGTGCAAACTCTCCATTGACATCTTTACCAATCCAACTGTTATTATATCCTTGTGAAATAAAGTTCGCTGCAACGGTATTGCTATCGTTGTCAATGAAACTCATTTCAAAGCTAGCTGAATCAATGGGAGGAATTGTTTTGTAGATACTGTCTGGCTCAATATTGTAACTAAAAATAGGCTCGCAATCACTTGGTCTAACTGTGATGTAACATGTTTTTTCATTCACAAAATCAACACCATCTCTGGTAGCTGTCAACGTTACTTTATAACATCCAGCATTTAGGTACTGAATTGCTGGAGGGTCGAATCCTGAATATGTGGTAGTTACTGCTCCCTCAAATAACCATTCATAACTGTTGGCAAATCCACTTGTATTATTAGTGAAAACAACTTTCCGTGCTGGATTTATATAGTTTTGGTCTGCTTCAAATTGAACGTCAACAGAATCTAGGATCGCAAACGCATCACTAGTGAACATTCCACGTCCATGTGTGGTTGCCAACACTTGATAATCAGACGTTCGGTATTGTAACATATCTACTCTTACATTGGCAAAACCATTGATTTGTGGTGTCCATAATACGTTGTCTGATTTTATGTCTTTCGTTCCCCAAATACCAACTTCAGTTGCAAGTATCACTTCTTTTCTGTTGGTAGGATTGAACATAGCCCAACGAACAGGCATGTCAGGTAAATTTCCTTCTACATTTACCCATTCTTGCCCTAGATTATTGGTGTAATAGACTGAAACAACACCATAATTGGAAACTGTTACCACTAATTCTTGGTCATTTCTTCCTATGTCTATACAGGAAACAGTCCCTATTCCTTTAAAATTTAAGTTTGTTCGAATTGCTAAAGCGTCATCTTGTGCATTTTGAATATACCCAACATTTCCAGCTACAGTGCCTATGAAGATGTTGGAAACACCTGCTGGGCTATTTGGAGAAACGCTAATATGAGCAACTTTTCCACCTATTCCACTGGTACTTAATAACTCTCTACTTACCGATCCAGTAGCGTTAGTTACTCTATTTATGTTACTAAAATTATTGGCGATAACTGAATACAGTATGTTCTCTTTATCGTCATAATCGCCTGGGTTGATAAAGTCTCCAGTACTACCACCAATAACACTCCCATTGTAGGTCCAGTTAAGCAATCTTCTAAAGTTTCCGTATTGAGAACTTACGATGGCATATTGTGGTTCATCTTGATCGATAAAACAAAATGCTCCGTCACCCCCACTAACACTCCTACCGTTTTCAAAGTCTGGTGTACTTACTAGAATGGTACCATTATCTTGCGCACCTGACACATACGTGTTGTTTCCTGCTTCAGGATGAATTCCCGCAGCATAAAATTGCGTGACATTGTAATGATTATTTCTAGTCTCCCAATTTTCTCCAATATCTGTTGTGATTGATAATCCACCATCACTTCCTGAAAGCAACAAGCTATCAGAACCTGGCACGTACACCAATTCATGATGGTCAGCGTGCACATAGTTAGGAGATACTCTGTTAGCGTTCCAATAAGAAATTTGAGTCCAATTTTGGCCTCCGTCAATGGATTTCAACAAATCAACTCCACCCACTATAATCACATTCTCGTCAACTGGAGAAACGACCGAAACTAAATCATACCATGCTTGACCTCTTGCAAAGTTTCCTCCTCCTGACCAAACTGGCATTGGTAATTTAGTCCACGATGCACCAAAATTTGATGAACGATAAATTCCTTCTACATCATACGTTCCATTGTTACATGTTAACACGTAAACGACAGAATCGGCTGACGGTGCTGTTGATATTTGTATTCGCCCGACAACTGAACTTGACGTTAATCCGTTTCCAGACAGTCCCGTGAATGGGGCACCATCTGTACTTGACCCATAAATTTTACCTGTGTTTGAAATATTTCCCGTCCCTACATACATGTAATTATTGGCAGCAAAGGTAATGTCAGAAATAAATTCTGATATGATTTTAGAAAAAGTGGTGCCTCCATCGGTAGATTTAAACAATCCTTCTGCAGTACCTACTAGCAAAGCATTGGTTACAGGGTGGACAACTAAACTTTGTACGGTTCTAAAATCTGATCCTGTCGTGTTTTCTAGTTGATCCCAACTAACACCACCATCAATGGATTTCCATAAGCCAAGTCCACGAATTGCATCTGCATTTCGCCATCCTTCGCCTGTTCCAACATACATAATATTGGTGTTTGATTTATCATAATCCATGGCTGTTACAGCTAAATTAGCCCACATATCGGAAATGTTGTGCCACAAAGAATCTGAAATAGTGATATCATTGTTATACCACAATCCTCCGCCTACACCACCTGCAAAGACTCTTTTGTTTGAGGCGTCATTTGGATCAAACATTACTGTTCTTGTTCTTCCGCCAATATCATTGGGTCCTCTTTCAATCCATTTACTTTGCTCTAATTCAGAGCCTGGTAATGTTTTAGCGAAAAATGCTCTTTTATATGCTGCTACTTTTTTAATAGTAGGTAACAATACTTCTGGTGTTGGTCTTTTTAAATAAGGATTCATGGTCAATAAAAACTCTCTTTCTAACACTAGGTCAGGCCTGTTGTGTTTAGGCATTGTTTTTATCTCAGATTTGCTGATAGGAGTTCTATGATTATAAGGGTGTTCGCTCACATATTGAGCAAACTGTTCTTTTTCAGATGGCATCGCAATCCATAGTAGTGACAACACTATACAAACGGTAAAACTAAGGTAACTTATTTTTTTCATCATCGGCTTAAACTTGGATCTCAAAGATACGCAAAACCTTATGGATTAAGCGTTCTTGTTACTTTTTGGGTAATTGTTTATGTTTATGTTTCAAAAAAAAGAGCGACAAAATTGTCGCTCTTTTTTTTTGAATATTGTCTTGTTTTATCTAGTGATAACAACGTTTTTTACTATCGTCTCATTTCCAGATTTCAATTTTAGGTAATAGTTTCCTGTGTTTAGGTTTCCAACTTTAACCACATCCAGTTCAGATTGTATCACACCATATTTAACAAGTTGTCCAGTGGTGTTGTACAATTCAAAATCAAATTCTCTTTCAATTCCTTTGAATTTAATGACATTGTTGATCGGATTTGGATAAATGACTAATGATTCTGCAAGTGTTTCTTTAATACCTGTTCTATCCACCACTGTCACATAGCAGGTTTTTGTTTTACTCACACCTTCAACATTTTGATAGAAAACACGTAGTTTCACCTCAAAACATCCTTCGTTTTCGTAAGTCACAACAGCAGGGTTCTGAACTATTGAACCTGTAACTTTTGCTCCACTGAATAACCACAACCAAGCATCTACATCGCCATCTGTTAAGTCAGTGAAGCTTATGCTTTGGTTTATATCTATGGTTGTGTCACTCGCCATAAAATCAGCTTTAGGAGGTTCAATCACTTCAATATAAGCTATTTTAGTTTCAATGTCTGTCCCAGATCCTGAGGCGTTGACCGTTAATGAAACGGTGAACATACCTGGACTGTCGTACTGAATTCCTGTAGGATTTTGCAGCACAGACGTCGTTGTATTGGCGCCATTAAAGCTCCAAGTCCACTCATCAACATCGCCACTTGATAAATCAGTAAAATTGACTGTCTCACCAACACCAATGGTTGTTTTATTGGCTGTAAAATCAGCGTCGGGTACTTCAAGCACTGTTATGTAACACGTTTTGGTGGTCGATTGACCAACAATTCCTTGTGTCGACACATTCAGCTTTACTTCATAACACCCTTGATTTTCGTACAGAATACCTGTTGGGTTTTGAGTGATAGAACTAGGTGTAGTTGCGCCAGTAAATATCCAGCTCCAATTGTCTGGATTATTAGTCGATAAGTCAGTGAAATCAACTGATTCTCCTTCTAGGATGGTTAGTTTATCCGCTTCAAAATCTGCTACTGGCAATTCAATCACTTCGATATAACAACTTTTTGTAATACTGTCTTCTCCTAATGTACTTGATGCTATCAATTGAATATCATAACATCCTGCATTTTCAAAAACTACATTTTGAGGGTGTTGATCTGTATTATTACCTATTCCTCCATTAAAATTCCATAACCATGCTTCTGGATCATCAATCGATAAATCGGTAAAATCAATTGCGCCACCAGCTCCTATCAGCGTTTGATTGGCAACGAAATCGGCTGTTGGTTTTCTTAATGTTTTACACCCATTAACGACAATATCGTCTAAGTATAAAGCGAGCATGTCGTCTGCATTGTGATGAAAAGCAATATAAACTTGTTTATTTAAGAAACTACCCGGAACATTCACCGATTGAGCTGTCATGTCTTGGTGACCATCCGTGGATGCATCGTTATCGGCAATAGTTTTCAACACTGCCGCTTGAGGGTCACTAAAATTAATTACTGCACTACCTGTTGTGGTAATTAATACTTCATATCCATCTCTATAATCGTTGCTTGGCATGGCGTGTTTCCAAGATACACTTGCCGACACGTCCGGTAAGGTGATTGGTCCAAAGATGACCCAATTTGATGCTTGCCCAGCTGGATTGAACCAAGAAACGGCTCCCATGGCAGTATTTCCATCTATCTCTACGTTTAACCATTCCGATGTCCATCCATTTGCTGCCAAATCAGGAGCAGGTGTTTTTTGATCTTCATCTATAAATTGAATGCTAAAATCATCTAAATCAGTATTGTTAATAACATAAGCATTGTCAACATCGTAGCTAAACAAATCTTCACAAGCTTGTTTTGAATCAACATTGATGTAACATGTTTTTGTTTCAGTATCTGACTCAACACCTGAATCCTTGGTAATTGTTAATGATACTTCAAAACAACCAGCATCTTGATATTGAATTGCTGGTGGCACTTGACCGGTAAAGGCCGCAGGTGCTCCTCCTGTAAATACCCAATCCCATGTCTCAGGTGTTCCTGCACTTCCATCGGTAAAAACAACAGTGTCGCCAGCAGTGATACTTGTGAGGTCTGCGCTAAATGCTGCGTCTAGGTCGGTAACGACATTGATGTAGCACGTTTTTAGCATGGTATCTGCTTCTGCTCCAGCGTTTCTGGTGACAATTAACTTCACATTATAACATCCTTGTAATGGGTAAATTACTGGTGGAGGAAATTGACCGCTATGAACTGCGGGTGACCCACCAGGAAATGTCCATTCCCATGTATCAGGCGTGCCTGTACTTTCGTCAGTAAATGTTACATCTTGACTTGGGTTTATTGTTGTGGCGTCGCCACTAAATTCGGCTACTAAGTTTGGTGAGCTTACGTCGTTAAACCCACTACTGGTAAAAAACCCTCTACCATGTGTTCCCGCAACTACTTCTTTATCAGAATCTCTTACTTGCAACATGTCCACTCTCACATTGGCCATTCCAACAACATGTGGTTCCCAGTCTGGCGAACCTACCGAAATATCGTTGGTACCCCAAACGCCTATTTCAGTTGCTAATATTACTTCAAGTCTGTTATTAGGATTGAATAAAGCCCATCTTACTGGCATATCAGGTAAATCTCCTTCTTTGGATGTCCAAGCTCCGCCACCGTTACTTGAATAATAAACAGAGGTTATTCCGTAGTTGGATTTGGTAACTAGTAATTCATTTTCAGTGGCTCCTATCTCAATACACGAGATTGATCCAGATCCAGATGGTCCAATATCTGCACTTGTTGACGCACTACCATCGTGTGCATTGGTGATTTTAAAAACACCGCCTCCTGAAGTTCCAACAAATAGATTTGTTGTCCCTACTGCAGCATATGGAGAAACACTAAAGTGTGTTGCCTCTGCATCTAATGTAGTTGAGAGTGTTTCAATCGAAGATGCTGCATCAACATCCACGATTCGGCTAATTTCGCTGGTACTGTTATCTATTCCAGCATATAAAATATTTTCTCTGTCATCATAGTCAGCTGGGTTAATAAATGAGCCCGTACTTCCACCTATTAATGTAACTCTTCCTCCTCCGTTTTGAAACTTGCTAAAATTTCCATTTTGACTACTTGCGATAATTATGTCGTCAGTAATTTGATCTATAAAACATAATGCACCATCTCCACCCAATAACTCAAAACTTGATTGAATGCCGTCTGTGTCAATATAATGTGAGCCATTGTCTTGTGCACCACCAACTATTATTGGTGAATCGGTTGCTGGATTTATGGCACAGGAGTAAAACTGTGTTACGTTGTATTCATTTACCCTAGTTTCAAAATTATCTCCACCATCTGTGGTAATACTTAATCCACCATCATTTCCGTGAAGGACTGTATTAGGACTTCCTGGTCTAAATACGATAGCATGCTGATCGGCATGTGCATAATTCACACTTGTTGGATTCAAATACCAATTACTTAATTGAGTCCATGACGAACCACCATCGGTGGTTTTAAATAAATCTACACCACCAATATAAACGGCGTTCTCATCTGCTGGATCAACCCCTGAGATTAAATCATACCAGGCCTGTCCTCTGGCAAAATTACCGCCGTCAGACCATGTTGGCATGGTTAAACTTGTCCAACTTGCTCCTTGATTGATTGATTTATATAAACCTCCAACATCATACGTAGATAAATCTTGTGTCATGGCATACAACACATTTGCATTGGATGGTGCGGTAGATATTTCAACCCTTCCTATTCCACTTGTTGGAAATCCATTTCCATTAACGCTTGACCATGTTCCTGAATTTCCTGTGCTTGAAGATAAAATATCACCTGCCGTAAAAACATTTCCTTTTGCTGCAAACATCATATTGTCAGCAGCAATTTCTAAATCGGCAATTACTCCAGAAAGTACTTGGCTAAAAGAAGTTCCAGCATCGGAAGATCTGTAAAGTCCACTTCTTGTTCCGACATAAACTTCACTAGTTATTGGATGCACCATTACGTCTTGAATATATCTATAGGTGTTAGAAGTAGTTGTAGAAAGTACCGCCCAAGTAGCTCCACCATCGGTGGTTTTCCATAATCCAGAACCACGTTGTGCATCTGAATTGTACCATCCTTCGCCAGTTCCAACATAAAAAACGTTTGTGTTGCCGGGGTCATATGCAATACAAGTGATAGCAATATTTACCCAAAAGTCATCGACCGATTGCCACTCGCTGTTGGCATCGGTAATATCGTTGTTGTACCAAAGTCCACCGCCTACTCCTCCAGCCCAAACTTTTTTGTTGGTTCCGTCGTTAGGGTCAAACATTATTGCTCTGGTTCTTCCACCTACATTGTTAGGCCCTCTTTCATTCCAGTCATATCCAACACTTCCCGGCAATGATTTTGCTTTAAGCAATTTGCGTCTTTCATTGACATACTTAATAATAGGAATCAATCGTTCTGGAGCTGGTCTTTTTAAGATTGGATCCAGTGTCAACAGAAACTCTCTTTCCATGGCCAAATCGGGTCTGTCTTTTTTAGGGAGTTTTTTAATCTCCTCTTTAGACAAAATCTCTTTGTTATTGAATGGATGATTGGTCGTAAATGCTGTTAATTGATCGTCGTTGACTTCATCGCTAAATGGACTAAATAATGCCACACTTACAATTACGAAAATAGCTGCTGCTATTAATACTTGGTATATTTTATTCATCTGTAAAGTTTTATAAGAATAAAGAAGTTATGCAAATAAACAATAAGAATATCTTTGTAGGACTAATTTTGGATAAACTTCACTTTAATGGGTATAAAGATCACTTGTCTCCTAGTAATTATTTTATTTAGTTTAATGAATTGTCATTCAATTAAAAACACGGAACAAAAAATTGTTTCTAAAAGCAAGAAAATCATAAACGTGCTTAATGCTACAGAAAATAATTACTTTCCTGGTGCGGGTCTTGGAAGAGGAAAGCGATACCACATAACCCTTGTCAATCAAGGCAAAGAGATTGTGTTTTTTGATTCGATTCAAACAAACCTACACTGTCTTCCATTCGATGGACATAAGTTGTCTGTAAATACCACAGACACTCTTTCACTTTTTGCCTATGGCTTGACAATTGACACTGATTTATTTCCAAACATTCAAGCTCAAGTATTTAAAGGTGACACTAGTCTAAGGCAAGGTGCAAAAGTTTTTTATCACACTGCATTGGGTTCAGAAACAATCTCATTTAAGCAATTTCAAACAGGGACTGATCAGTTTTTTGAATAAAGAACTTGTTGTGTAAACGTTTATTTATTGATAAACACCCATGTTCCCTTGTATCCGCTTTTTCTAAAAAACAATGCTTTTATAATGGCTTGCTCTCTGTTCTGTGTATAATTTCCGGTGATTAAATACCAACTTTTTCTATCATTCAAAATCACTTGAACATTCACCCCTTTTTCACCAAGTAATGTTGCTTTTAGTATTGCCATTTTTTTTGTTCTGTGTGCCGCCAATATTACATAGTAACCTTTTTTTGCCTCACCACCTACAAATCCTTTTCCGTCAAATTTCTTAAAAGTTCCTAATTCTCTTCTCCTCTTTCTATCTTCTCTATATTTTCGAATAGCATCAATCACAGAAATGGTTTCCTTCTCCTCACCCAGATAGTCTGGCAACGTTGGTCCTGTTAACGATGAATCTAAGGGTGATAATTCAGGTAAAAATCTTTTAGCGTGTTTATAATTCTCTCTTTTCAACCCAGCGCTTATTGCTCTGAGGTTTAAACTTACCATAAATTCATGTGAGCCTGATGTTTGCATGGCAATACCACTTGTTGGCATTTCGTAGCTGTATCCTACTTGCAGTTGGTCTGTTAGATTGGCCCCTGCCATGGCTATTACTCCTGCATATTGGCGAAACATCATGCCTCCCCAAAACCTATTTTTAAAATCCACTTTTAACATGGCATCATACTGCGACCTGTCGACTGGTGCAAAACGATATACGAATGAAGGGGTGAAACCTATATTGCTAGAAATATTATCAAAATGATAACTAGCATGTGCTAATGGACTTTCTTTTAAACCTTTAAGACCAGAATCACCAAACTGCACCGCACCAGCATTTACTTTTGCAAAATTTGGAAAAGCAAGCCCTACATTTAATTTCCCCCATGTATAGAAAGCACCGAAATTTGCTGAAAAAGCGGTGGAGTTATTTTGCTGAAAATTCAATACATTATCCGTGAAATCATCCACTCTTGCATCTTGTAAATTTAGTTTGGTTTGACCCATACCGGCACTAACTGCAAAAAACAAGGTTTGTGTTTTGTCCAATTGCAAACGATATGCATAGGTAAGCATGGCTGATGTTCTTTCAATCAAATCTTCTTTGTCACTTAAGAAAATACCGCCTAAAAAGATATTACCCGAAACTGGTGTGCTCAAGGTGTATGCATTGGACCTTGGCGCACCTTTTATCCCTGTCCATTGATTTCTATGTGAAAAGCTACTTCTTAAATAATCATAATCCCCAATGGAAGCAGGATTAATTAAATAGAGGTTTTCTGAATACAAACTAGACTGCTGAAAAAACTGTGCTTCTGAGTTTTTAAAACCTAGCACTAACGTCAGTAAAATGAGTGTTTTATGTGTCATTTTTTCTATCATCTCAATAAGGTTATTGCGCCTTGCTCAGACTGATTATTTTCACATGAAATTGAATAGTAATAGGTTCCTTCTGGTAATTGCTGACCATCCTTGGTGCCATCCCACTCGTTGGCATAGTTGGAAGAACTGAATACAACCACTCCATACCTATCATAAATTTGAACAGCACATCCTGTTGCTATCGATTGTTTATTGATTGTCCAGTAATCATTGACTCCATCGCCATTAGGTGAAAACAAATTCACTTGAACAATGGTGTTCGTGCTCAGATTTGATGTTTCAACAGTTGTTGTGTTAGACGCACTGCATCCATTTTCATCAACGGCAGTGATAGTGAAACTTGTTGATTCATAAACAGTAGCTGTGGTGACAGGTGTTTTGAGATTGGTCAGTCCACCAGGTGGAGACCATGTAATGTCGATAGCATCTATTACTTTGGCTACCAAACTAACTGCTATGCCTGGTTGAGTAACATACATTTCAGGTAAGATAATTTCTGGCCCAAGCTCATAGCTAATTTCCATAGTATCTAACGTTACTGGACAGGTTCCTAATAAAACAGTCCATGTAAGTTTAGTTGTCCCTAATTCCAGAGCACTAATCTCTGTGGTATCTAGCGACCAATCTGCAGACAATCCTTCCCCTTGAATGATGTCCCACGTTCCACTCCCTTTTAATGGGGAAAGAGCGTTCAAGTTGATGAGGCTTTCACAAACCACTAAATCTGCACCGGCATATGCTTGCGGGGTTGTGCCATAAAAACTAATTGTTTTTTCAACAGTGCTTTCACACACTTCATTGCTAATTGTCCATTTCAAGGTGACGTCTTCAGGAACTACTCCATTAGCTGTAGTTGTTGCCATATTCACATCATCAATAATAACTGCACCAAACAACACTTCCCACGTTCCTATTTCTCCTACCTGCGGCTGACTTGCTTCGAGCACAAAGTTATCATCGCAAATATCACCAACAGATAAAATAATTGGCTTTGATAAAGCAGGTAGTTTAAGGATAGTCAGCTCAGCTGTCTTAGCCAAACAGACTCCATTAGATATGGTATAACTAAAAGTATTTAATCCATCACTCATATTCTCCACAAGCGTGGACATACTTAATGAATCTTCTATTACCGCAGCTCCAGAAACTAACTTCCAAACACCTTGGCCAACAATTGGGTTTAATGCTGTAAGGGTTGTCTCGTTATCACAAATAGTATCACTTTCGCTTATTTCGGGTGTCGATGGGTTTTGGTATCGCACAAAAGAAATAGTGGTATCGCTCGGTGGGCAAACACCATTCGATACTGCCCATTGGATGCTTTGATTACCATAGCTAGTTAATGAAGCTATGGTTGAAAAGGTAGAGTCGTTTTTAAACGTTACAGCACCATCAATAGATGTCCATTTACCATTCCCTAAAAGAGGCTGGGTAGCTTCAATAGCCACCAAGCTGTCTTCACAAACATCGGCTATTGGATCCATGTATGCTGCGCTTGGCTTTTCGTCAACACGTATGTTGATCGTGTCTTTACCTGTACAACCTATGGTGTTTGTGACACTCCATTCTAGGAGGTTTTCACCCACATTTAAGGTTGTAACATTGATGTTGTGATTGTTAACGTTATCGATACTGCTTGTGCCCGATAACACACGCCAGATACCCGTTTCGAAGCTTGTTAACTCATCTGCTGACACATTTGTTTCGTATTCATCACATAAGAATAATTCATCAGACAATTCAATGATAGGGATTGGCAATGCTGTAATAATCAAGGTGTCTTTGTTCCCTATGCATACACCATTGCTTGATGTCCAAAACAACATATTTTGATCAAGTGACAAATTACTCACATTGGCAGTAGGATTATTTTCGTCATCAAAGATGGCGATTCCTGCTTGATCTGTCCAAGTTCCTTGTCCAAGTGCTAATGGTTGAGCATTCAATTGTGTTTCAAAGCCACATACTTCAATATCTATTCCTGCATTAGCAGTATCAGCGGGTAAATTTCTAAAGACATCTAATACTGCTGATTTTACAGGACAAATTCCATTCGATGTAATCCAATAGAAATAATTGCTTCCGTATTCAAGTCCTCCAACATTTGTAATTGGAGCCGTATTATTTTCTATGGTTCTACCAGAATCTAAAGTAACCCAAATGCCTGTTCCTACTTCAGGAGCAATAGCGTTGATTTCAGCTATTGTGTCACACACATTAAAATCGTCTTGCACGATTGGATCAGAAGGTTCTTCAATTCTGGTAATAACCACTGCAGATATAGTAGTGTCACAAACTCCACTAATTATTGACCACCTAAGTACATTTGCTCCAGGAGCCAAGCCATTGACTGTTGTTTTTGGATCGTTAACATCGTCAAAAGTTCCTGTGCCAGAAGTGACTTCCCAAAGCCCTGTCCCAACTGCTGGTGTGTTTGCATTTAAAACATATGACGTTGAGCAAATGGTGTCATTATTTCCAGCGATTGCGTCACTAGGTGGTTCATTTCTAGTGACATCAAGGATGGCCGTTTTTAAAGGACAAACTCCGTTTTGAACAATCCATGCAAATCTGTTACTTCCGTATTGTAAATTTCCGACTTGGGTTGTTAGGGCTAAGTTATCGTCAATAGTTCTACCACTACTAAAAGAAACCCATATTCCGTTGCCAACCAAAGGCTGAATGGTGTTGATTTGAGCGATGGTATCACACACACTAAAATCATCTTCTACCACAGGGTCAGAAGGATTTTCGTCTCTCGTTATGGTTATAAATGCGCTGCTTGTGTCACAAGATCCATTGTAAATATTCCAGCTAATAATGTTATCGCCTATTGCTAATCCCGTAATGGTTGTTTTAGCATCAGTTGAATCGACAAACACTCCTGTGCCTGAAATCGTTTCCCAAAATCCATTTCCTATTGTAGGCTGATTTCCGTCTAAAACAAATTCAGTATCACAAATAGTTACATCATTGCCAACAGTGGCGGTGCTTGGTATTTTGTAGACATCAATAATTAAGGTATCCACATTAGGGGCACACGTTTCGTTTTCAACTTTCCATATTAATATGTTTGGCTGTATTCTCGACAAACCGCTAACCAAAGAGTTGTATGTCAAAGGGTTATTAACATTACTACCACCTTGTAATACTTCCCAGTGTCCAACGCCAACAAATACTTCCTCTGCTGCAAGTACTGCAGATATGTCACATGTTTTTATGTCATCTCCTGCGTTCGCTGTTCCAACAGGCTGATCTCTGATAATAATCACGGTGTCTGTTTCAATAGGACACGGACTATTTTCAACCACCCAAACCAAAGTGTTTTCTCCGAAAGCTAAGTTTCTTACGATAGTGGTATCGTTGTTTATTTCGTCAAAGGTGGCGGTAGTAGAAACACCTTCCCAATACCCAATACCTTGCGCTACCTGAAGGGCTAATAGTGTGGTTGTATCTGTACACAGTCTCTGATCGTTACCTGCAAATACTGTTGATGTTCTTGGGTTTACTGTTATCTCTACTGTGTCGGTAGTCGAAGGACAAACACCGTTACTAACTGTCCAAGCCAAACGATGCACTCCATCTGTTAATCCTGTAATGTTTGTATTGTAGACATTTTCATCGTCAAATACCCCTGTTGCAAAGCCCGGGACAAGCGACCAAACACCTGTAGCCCATGGATCATTGTTTCCTTCAAGTTGTGTATTGTCGTCGCATATCCATTGATTATCGCCAGCATTAGCTTTAAGTGGTATCAATGTTCGGGTAATAATCACCTCATCGGATTCATCAACACATGGCTCGTTTTCAACAACCCATGTAAATATGTTATCTCCAAATGTGAGGTTCGTCACTTTTGTGTTTATGTCATTTATGTTCTCTATTCCTGCTCCACCTGTAGTTTCCCAATGACCAGTTCCTTGGGTTAGCAACGTGGCATTTAAATTTGCTGTATCTACACAGATGGTTTGGTCATCACCTGCATAAATCAACGATGTACGAGGATGTACTTTTATTTCCACGGTGTCAGTTGTTGCTGGACAAACGCCATTGCTAACTGTCCAAGCAAATCTGTGTGTGCCATCAGGTATTCCTGTAACTGCTGAATTGTACGTGTTTGGTGATGTGATAACTCCTGTTGCCTCTCCTGGCACTAAGGTCCAAACACCTACTACATTTAAATCGTTGCTTCCTTCAAAAAGGGTGTTGTCATCACAAATCCATTGATCGTTTCCGGCATTAGCAACAATAGGTTTAGCTAATCGGGTTATCACAACCTCATCGGTTTCATCAACACATGGTCCATTTTCTGCTACCCATGTAAAGGTATTGTCGCCAATACTCAAGTTGGTCACTTTCGTGTTTCTATTATAAATATCTACAAATCCAGCACCGCCATTTGTCTCCCAATGCCCTATGCCCTGCGTTAAGGCTGTTGCATTAAGTATTACGGTATCTGCACAAACAGCTTGGTCGTTGCCAGCAAACACGTTAGACGTTCTTGGTTGTACTTTTATTTCTACGGTATCGGAACTTGCTGGACAAACTCCTTTTGTTAATGTCCAAGCCAATCGGTGCGTACCGTCTGTAAGACCTGTAATAGTTGTATTGTACAAACTAGCATTGGTAAACGTACCTGTTGCAAAACCAGGCACCAATGTCCACTGGCCTATAGCTGTTGGGTCATCGTTTCCTGCCAATTGGGTGTTGTCATCACAAATCCATTGATCGTTTCCGGCATTAGCAACAATAGGTTTAGCTAATCGGGTTATTACTACCTCATCGGTTTCATCAACACATGGTCCGTTTTCTGCTACCCATGTAAAGGTATTGTCGCCAATACTCAAGTTGGTCACTTTCGTGTTTCTATCAAAAATATCTACAAATCCAGCACCTCCATTTGTCTCCCAATGCCCTATGCCCTGCGTTAAGGCTGTAGCATTAAGTATTACGGTATCTACACAAACAGTTTGGTCGTTGCCAGCAAACACGGTAGACGTTCTTGGTTGTACTTTTATTTCTACGGTATCGGAACTTGCTGGACAAACTCCTTTTGTTAATGTCCAAGCCAATCGGTGCGTACCGTCTGTAAGACCTGTAATAGTTGTATTGTACAAACTAGCATTGGTAAACGTACCTGTTGCAAAACCAGGCACCAATGTCCACTGGCCTATAGCTGTTGGGTCATCGTTTCCTGCCAATTGGGTGTTGTCATCACAAATCCATTGATCGTTTCCGGCATTAGCAACAATAGGTTTAGCTAATCGG
>JBLIDJ010000002.1:0-71539 GCA_047634195.1 Flavobacteriales bacterium | reverse complement strand
GATATAAAAAGCAAAAACCCCTAGGAATTTGATACTCCTAAGGGTAAGCTGTTCCCTTAGTTATGTGAACTTTCGGTCTGAATAGATTGTCCCGCGACTCTCCCGATGAATCGGGACAGGTATTCTAACCAACTGAAAGAATCAATTTTTCAATTAGGACGCTACTTTTCCAAGCTTTGATTTCCTGTTCTCTTTTTAATGCTAATTGTTTCGTTTGGATTTGTTCTGAATAAACGAGTAACCAAGGTTGATTGCGTCCTGTGAATCCTTTGTGAGGTCTGTTGTGCTTACTGATTCTTGCAAGTAAATCATCGCAAGTATATCCAACATAGTATTGCTGGCTAACAGTACTTTTCAAAATATAAACGTGGCACATAAGTTCGGGATTGAACTACTAAAGATATAAAAAGCAAAAACCCCTAGGAATTTGATACTCCTAAGGGTTTTCTGTTCCCACAGCCATATGGGCTTGCGGTCTGGACGGGACTCGAACCCGCGACCCCCTGCGTGACAGGCAGGTATTCTAACCAACTGAACTACCAGACCAAGGTTAAAATGCGTCTTTAATAAAATATGTTTATCAGCTTCGTTTAACTGAACAATGTTGGCGGTCTGGACGGGACTCGAACCCGCGACCCCCTGCGTGACAGGCAGGTATTCTAACCAACTGAACTACCAGACCATACTTTACTTTAAAAGTATATAGTGCTTAAAAGCGGCACAAAAATACTTCAATTTTATCAGCACACAAGCTATTTACACTTTATTTTAACTGGTTACATGCAATATCATTAAGGGCGATCACTAATTAGTTAGTAGTCAGGCTGAATGGTGTAATTTGATTTGTTGATATAAATACACAAATCATTAAATAGATGTATGAGTGCAGAAAAACACCATTTTTTTATATCGATTTATTACACTTAAATGGTTAAGTGATTCAATAAGAATAAATCAACAATAGTTATTTTTAGTTCGTGTTTTAACATTAATGACAAAAGTCAATACAACAGAAATAAAAGAATAATTTGCAACGTATGAATTACCAACGAAACAACGACATAAACAGAAGGTTTAAATTGAGGGTCTTTGATCGTAGATTTAATCTTTGAAGCAATCAAGTGAGGTATTAGATGCAATGGCCACAACAAATGTTTTAGTTCGAAAGAATATTTCTCAAGATAAGGTTCTGAATTAATAGTATCATAATCACTTGCTGCGAATTGTTTTGCTTTCTCCAAGTTTCCAATGACATCACCATCGTTGTGCAAGATATGTTTACACTGATTTTCTAGAGCATCATACTGTTCGTTGTTTGTAATAAATAAGATAGTGTTTTTAAGGCCTTCATAAGTTACTAGCTTTATGTCATTCAAAAAACTAGGTCCTTCATGATTAGCCTCAGATTTTAATTCAATCGCTTCTCCAATGTTGATGACCACATGGTCTTTTGCTTTTTGGAGATTGAAGTAATTGATTCCCACAGGAACAATATGTAGTGGCTTTGCTCCTGATTGACTTAAATATGCTTGGGCAATCCTGGCAAATCCTTTTTGCAAAGGCCTTAATGTCCATTTTCCCAAGTGAGACCCTTCAGGGAAAATTAAGAGCGTTTTTTGTTTGTTAAGTATACCGACACAATGATTAAAGATAGCTTCGTTTTTGCTACTGAAATTTGCTCCATCTCTTGGTCTATAAATGGGCATCATGTTAAGGGATTGCGCAAAAAAACGACCAACCTTACTGCCAAAAAAACTGGCGCGTAATAAAAAGAAAAACGTACGAGGCATAAAACACGCTATTAGTAAAGGATCTAATAGTGTGTTTTGGTGATTGGCAACAACAATGACTGGGCCTGTTTTTGGGAGGTTTTGTTTGTTAGTTACATGGATGGACTTGTAAAAAAAAGACAATCCAATTTTTATCCATTGTTTTATCAAAAAATACCAAACAGATTTGACCATTACCTTAAGCTAGCTCCAAGTTCTTGTTCAAGTTGTTGCGTGATTTTATCCATCACTTTGTCAATTTGCACGTCATTTAAGGTTTTTTGATCGTCCTTAAAAACAAAACTAACAGCGTAAGACTTTTTGCCTTCAGCCAAGTTTTTTCCTTTAAAAATATCAAAGAGGCTTACTTCTTTCAGTAACTTCTTTTCTTGCTTGCGAGCAGTACGTTCAATTTGGTCAAATGTAACATCATCATTGATTAATAATGATAAATCTCTTCGACTTTCAGGGAATTTAGAAACCTCGCTGTATTTCACCCTATTCATATGCAAAAGAGCCATGATGTTTTCCCAGTTAACAAAAGCAACTTGTACATCTTGTTTAACACTGGTGGCTTTAAGGATGGAAGTTTTTACAGTACCAATATCTGCTATTTTCTTTTTAGCAATACTTAGCGTCATACCACTGTCGAAGGCAGGGTGATTTGATTCAGTAATTTGTGCGTTTTTGTTTAAGCCTAGTCGTTGAAT
This sequence comes from Flavobacteriales bacterium, assembly GCA_047634195.1. Taxonomy (GTDB): domain Bacteria; phylum Bacteroidota; class Bacteroidia; order Flavobacteriales_D; family Luteibaculaceae; genus JBLIDJ01. The sequence goes on along the minus strand of JBLIDJ010000002.1, from coordinate 69,060 downwards.
TAATTGCATAACCATAGACTTGGCATTAAATACAGATGACTTTTGACTTGGGTTCGACCATAATTCTTGCTCTTTACTCCCTGTGAAAAATAACATAAGTTGTTCTTCTTCCACAATACCAGATTCGTATCGATGATACGTTTTTCCAAACTCAAACAACCTTAAATCTATCTGCCGGCGATTGATGTTGTATTGGATTGCCTCAAGGCCACTGAATAGAATTGTTTGACGCATAACGTCCAATTCAGAACTCAGGGGGTTTAGCATGCTTATGTGGTGCTTGGTATTCACTCCAGCATCAAGCTGGTCGTAACTTGATTTTGTCAACGAGTTACTCATGATTTCTATCATGCCGTTCGCGACAAAAAAGTCAGCAATAATGTTTTTTATTTGATCTTTATTAGGCTTAGCAGCGTATTGAATAGAGCTTCTCAATTGTTTAGGGATTTCTATGTTGTTGAATCCATAAATCCGTAACACTTCTTCAATAACATCTACCTCACGTTGCACATCTACTCTATAAGCAGGGACATCAAGCATGATGTCATTTCCGTTTTTGCTGATAATTTGTATTTCTAAAGCGGCAAGAATATCATCAATTTGTTTCGATGACAATTGACTTCCAAGCAATCGATTGCAGTTGTCGTAATTAAAAGCAACTTCAAAATTCCCGATAGGGTCAGGGTAAATGTCAACAATACTAGAAGTGATAGTTGCACCTGTAATTTCTTGTAATAAACTCACGGCTCGTTCCAAAGCTCGCACGGTGATGTTTGGATCAACACCTCGTTCAAATCGAAAAGAAGCATCGGTGTTTAATCCATGACGTTTGGCTGTTTTTCTTACCGCAACAGGATTGAAATAGGCACTTTCTAGAAAGATACTTGTTGTCTCATTATTTACACCAGAATGAGCTCCGCCAAAAACTCCTGCGATACACATAGGTTCATTGGCATTGCAAATCATTAAATCATCTTCGTGTAGTTTTCTTTCCACACCATCCAACGTGACAAATGTAGTGTCTGAAAAACCAGATTTAACAACAATTTTATTGCCAGTTACTTTGTTGAGATCGAATGCATGAAGTGGTTGAGCCATTTCATGATTAACAAAATTGGTTATGTCTACCACATTGTTAATTGGCGACAAGCCAATACTTCGTAAGCTATTCTGTAACCAAGCAGGAGAGGGTGCTACTGTAATGTTGTTTAGTGTAATTCCTGCATACCTCGCGCATGAATCGTGATTTTCGATGTTGACAGGAAAAATGGGTAAATTTGTTGGCAAGGCCTTAGATGCAGGGAAAACTAATGTTGCTTCTTCTCCCTTTGATTTTAAAGCAGCAACTAAATCTCTTGCTACACCAAAGTGACTCATTCCGTCTGCACGGTTTGGAGTCAAGCCAATTTCAATTACTTCTTCATTTTGAACATTGAAATATGTTGCGGCAGGAGTACCAACGATAGCGTCAGCATCAAGTACCATAATTCCGTCGTGCCCTTCGCCCAGACCTATTTCATCTTCAGCGCATATCATTCCCGAAGAATTAACTTTTCGAATAATAGAATCTTTTATTTTGAAAGGCTCTCCCTTAATAGGATGAAGTGTTGCGCCAACAGTAGCGACTACTACTTTTTGACCTTGAGTAACGTTTGGGGCGCCGCAAACTATTTGTAAAGGTTGATCTTCTCCAATATTTACTTGTGTCACCTTTAGTCGATCAGCATTTTCGTGAGGTTCGGTACTTAATACTTCACCAATCACGAGGCCAGCTAAGCCACCGGGTATGTTTTCTATGATTTCGTAACCTTCAACCTCAAGGCCAGTATCGGTAAGTATAGTGCTAATTTCTTTAGCTGTTTTTTGACAATCAACGTACTGCTTTAACCAGTTTAAAGATATTTTCATCCTTCTATTTTGTGCATTTAGACCTACAAAAATACGCAATTTAACTTGTGATATTGCCGCCTAATTATGGATCTGGCAACTAATTGAAAACATCTTTTGTGTAGGAATTAACTTTGGAGAGATGAATGTTATGTAGAACAGCAATTTCATTGATTTTTGACCTGAAAAATGTTAGATAAATGGCCGTGAAATAGTGATGAGAAAAAGAGGGAAGGTAGGCGTACATTTAATTTCGGGAACTGCCATAATATTTTGTAGCTTTCGGTTTAGAATTTTTAGAGAAATAAGTAACGATAGACTATGAGGTTATTAATAATTTGTTTGACCATAAGCTTTATAAGTTCAATAGGGTATGCTCAAGATGCACCAAAATATTACAAGTCTTACGAAAAGCAAAAAAAGCAACTTTCAAAACACAAATACGACCATGTATTTGCTCAAAGTGCAAGAAAGCTGAAAAGAGCTGCAAAAGATTCATTACCACTTGATGCTTCATTGGCGTTATTACAACTTTCGAAAGCGAATGCTGGAGACGGGATGGGGCAATACTTTAAAGAAACAGATTCTATTTTGTCACTTAGTTGGAAGTTGTTGAGAACCGACACAGGACTAAATGAAAGCCAAAAACAATCATTAGCTGATGATTTCAGTAAACTTTATTTTAATAGAGAAAATTATCGTTTAGGATCTTATTATTTTGATTTAACGGGCAATACTTTGCCTTCACACCCTACCTCCATTGATTCTATTAATTTCCTCGCTAATGAACTGGATAAATGGCATGCGTACAAATCACAAGGTTTATTTTACAAATACAATAGTGATTTAGACACCTTATTAAAGCAATTAACCAATCACCTTTCAGATTCAATACTTACTACTCACACTGATTCAGTGAAAGTTTATGACAAGCCTTCAGGGAAAATAAAAAAGCAAAAGAAACGCCTACTTGCTAGTATGATTTATTTAAAAGCTTCAACTTTTTTTGAGCAGGGATATTTCAAAGAAGGTGAACGATATGTGAATGAGCATTTCAAGATGGTTAAAAAAATGGCAGGCAAGGAACTTGTCTATGCTAAGATGATTAAACTAAAAGCTGATTTAGCGAAAGTTAATCAGCAAACAAAACTGTCTCGAAAAACATATAAAAAAGCCATAAAAAGATATAAAAAACATTACGAGAAATTTGATTTACCTATTCTTGAGCTAGAAGAACAATTGGTTTACAACTATATCAGTGATGATAAGGAAGTTGCCGTAATTGGAGCGTTAAGCAAATTGGCAAAACACACCATGAAATGGGGGAAAACAACAGATTACCATCATGTCCCACATTTTCGCGCAACTATTATGGCGCATGATTATCTTAAGCAGTACAAAAAAGCGGAAGACTTAACAGTGCAATTGATCAATTTCCAAAGTGAAGTAATGCCCTTTTATGAGCATGCCACTAGGCTAAATAACGACATGGCTTATCGCTATTTGCTTTCCCGAAATTTCTTTGGTATGGCTGACACATTGAGCGACAGACAGACAATAGCGTATGCTGAAGCATATGGTGAAAACACACCACGTCATGCCGTATCGCTTATTAGAAGAGCAGATTATCTGACAAATTACGAGTTTGATTTAACAACTGCCAACCAGTATTTATTTGGAGAAAATTGGGATAACTACAGTACCAGTTACAGTTCTTGGCATCCAGATTTGATTCCTGCTAAAATAAATAGATCACGACTATTGAGTTATGGCAATAAGTTGGATGAAGCTACCGAGGAATTAGCGACAGCACGTAAACGGAATGAAGATAGATTTGGCTCTAACAATAAAAGACATGCAACCATACTTTTGCAATGGGCTAGACTAAGTCTAATAAAAGGGGAGTTAGAACAAGCAAAGGATACTGCTCAAGTAGCACTTGATTTGTTTAAAACACTTAGCGGTGAAAACTCACTAGACTACCTTTTAGCTTCTCAGTTGATGGCGGATTATCACTTAGCAAAAGGGAATTTATATGATTCTGAAAAACTTTACGAGCATGTAGTATCGAATAGTAAAAAGCTGTATAATCAAATTAGATTGACTGATGCAACTGATCCTGAAAGTTTGGCGAAATTGTATTTAAGCATAGGCGACTTAGACAAAGCTGAATCAATGATTGAAAAATCGCTGACCAATAAAATTAAATTGTTTGGTGATGACCACATTGGGGTGTTAAACTCAACGTATTTAATGGCTGAATTGCAATTAAGTAAAGGTAATTTGCTTAACGCATTAAAATATGGAAAGAGAGCAGTTGAAATAGGTGAGAAGGAACTTTCTGAAAACAGGAAAATAGGGTTAACAACTGTAAAAAACATACTTGCCAAAATATATATTGCAATAGGAGACAACCATTCTGCGCAGCAACAAATAGCCGATGTGTTTGACTTGCAAAAAGAAATTCTGGGCAACAAGCATTTAGAATTAGCGAGAACATCATTGTGGTTAACCGAAGTCAATTATACATTGGGTTTAACTAGCTTGAGGCAATGTATTAATAAACTAGAGCAATCGGCTAAAGCCATTAAAAAAGCAACAGAAACAAATCACTTAGAATATGGAAGAGCTTTATTAATAGTAGCTCAATACAAATTAATGCTTGATAAACATGTTCAAGCTATGGCTGATGCTAAAGAAGCTTCGGGTATCATAAAAAATTTAGTTGGAGAAAATTCAGAAACGTTAGCTGGCGTATATCGATTGCAAGCAGAAATTTATTTGGCTGAAAACAAATTTGATCCTGCGGTAGATTTTTATAAAAAAGCGGATAAAATTTACAGAAAAAAATATCATAAGCTTCATTATAATGTACTGCACCATCGTCAAGTTATGATTGAACTGCTTTGGAAAAAAGGAGAGAACAAAAAAGCTCTTAAAGAACAGGAGAAATTGGTAGAAGATTATATTACGATCATGGAGGTATACATGAATCATTTCAATAAGAGAGAACGTCAGATTTATCAAGAACAAATATCAGATGCATTTAATGATTATTATGCCATGTCGCTTGAAAGTAGTAACGCTGCTAAATATTACCAAAACGTAGTAGAAACTAGATGGCAACAAATTCATTACAACAAAAGCCGATTGAGTAACGTATCAAATAAAATGAAATCTACTGCCAATGAAGGATTAATGGATATCTATGAAGATTGGAAAGAAACTAAAAAAGAAGCTGTATTGTCTTTGATCGTCGAAAAAGCAGATCAAAAAGTAATGGGGATTAACGCCGGTGATATAAAAGTGGATCTAAAAACAGCGGAAAAACAATTAAAGAAAAATTCGAAAATTTTCGCTAATTATATCGACAATAACATGTTGACTGTAAAACATGTTATTAAGAAACTCAAGGATGATGAAACGGCCATAGAGATGATCCGTTTTAACTCTTTGGAAGATGTGAATGACTCCTCCAAATATGCGGTAATCCAACTAAAAAATTCTTCTAAAAAACCAACAGGATTTGTTTTGATGAATGGTAAACAATTGGAAAATGAGGCATTATTAGAATACCAAGAATCTCAAGCTGGAGATTCGGCCGTTAATAGTGCATTCGTCAATTATTGGAAACCAATACATCAACAATTAAAAAGCTACAAGAAAGTATATTTTACTGCAGATGGCATCTACCATTGGGTAAACCCAGAAATGTTTAGTACATCAGATTCGAGTTTGGTTATTCATGATTACGAAATAGTACGATTAAATGATATTTCTCAATTAAAAGCAAACTCACATCAATCAAAGCCAGACTCATCAGATTATGTGGCTTTAATTGATGAACCTAAAAAAGCACCTGTCGTTAATATTCCTGTTCAACAAATAAAGAATGAAAAACGCTCTACTAACAAAAAAGTGAAATTAATAACCAAGCTGGTTAGTGATTTGGATACTACTCTGGCAGCAGATTCTAATACGGTTGTTTTGAAAGTAGATACTACGATACTTGCTGATTCATCTGTGGCGATTGCCAAAATTGAAGAGCCCATTATTGTTGAGCCTATAAAAACAGTAGAAGCGCCTTTGTATAATGCTAATAAAGATTGGGCGCTTGCATGGAGTGAGCTAAGTAATACTCATCATTTTAACTTCACTCATATTAGTGATACAGCAGTTATTGAAGATTGTTTTAATAAATTGATAAAACATAAAATTGTCCAATTCAACGGGCGTAATTATGCTCGATCAGAATTAACATCCTTGAAGACAGCATCTATACATAAGGTGACTAACAACAGTCTTTTGGCAGGTTTAATAATGCAAGATGGTAATACGTTAATTGACGAATTATACCCAGTGAATGTCAATAAGAAAGAAGGAGTATTAACTGTACAGGAATTAAGGACTTTGTCATTGAATAGCACAACATTAATGGTGTTGTCAAACATGGACATTAAAGGCTTGACTTGGAATGAGATTAAGTTTCAAAAAAACATCATTGCAGCTATGAATCAGTCGGGTGTTAGTTATGTGTTGTATAACACTGAAAGATTAGACCTTGAGCAAAGCAAGGAGTTTTTAATGACTTTTTATAATACTTGGTTGTCAAAACCTGAAACGACTATTGAACACGCGCTTCAACAAACTAAATTGAAGTTAATCAAAGAGCAACCAGCTTTTAGTAGATCATGGTGTTCATACGTGTTGGTTAACTAGAGTTAAGAGGAATGCTATTTGTATTGAATCATTGCCTCGAGATATAGTCTCGGGGTAATTTATTTTTTAGCTTTTTTTCGACGCGCTAATTCTTGATTGATAAGACCTAATTCACGACCTGTTTGTCCTTTGGCAGAAGTGTTTTCTTCTGCTCTTCTTATTAAATAAGGAAGAACTTCCTCGATTGGCCCATAAGGCAAGTATTTAGCTACATTGTATCCTTGATCAGCTAAGTTAAAGGAGATGTGATCGCTCATGCCGTAAAGCTGGGCAAAATAAACTCGATTATCATTTTTGCTTATCTCATATCGAGTCATTAACTCAATTTGCTTTATGCTGCTTTGTTCGTTATGAGTTCCAGCACAAATAGCAATCTGATCGATATTCTGTAAACAGAAGTCAAGCGCTAAATTAAAATCAGAATCCGTATCAGCTTTATTAAGCTGGATGGGAGAGGGGTAGCCTTTTTGTTCCGCACGGGAACGTTCTTTTTCCATGTACGCACCCCGCACTAATTTCAAACCAAGTTTAAAGTTTTCTCTTTTGGCTAGTTCAAGTAACCTTTTAATGTAATCAAGTTGATTGACCTGGTAAAGCTGAACAGTGTTGTATACAATGGCTTTTTCAGTATTGTATTTCCTCATTAAAGTAAGTGCAATTTCATCAATGGCAGGCTGTATCCAACTTTCTTCGGCATCGATAAAAACAGGTACATTTAGTTCATGTGCTTTGGCACAGATCGATGTTACTCGCTTGAGAGCCCTTTCTTTTCTAGGTAAGTCTTGTTCAGTTAATGAATTATCGCTCCATGATTTTAACAATCCAAAAGTGGTTACGCCTGTTAGTTTAAAAACGGCAAAAGGAATGTGCTTATCTATGCTGGCCGCCTCTATGGTTTTTATAATTTCTAAAGCAGTATCATCTAAATCTTCAATTTGATGCTTTCCTTCAATACTATAGTCTAGAATTGCTCCAATATTATGAGCCCCTAAATAGGTAATGGCTCGACTACACTCTGCTATTGTTTCACCGCCACAAAATTGTTTGAAAATGGTTTTTTTAACCAACCCTTTTATAGGTAGTTTCAATGAAATAGCCGCATTAGTAGCAACCTTTCCAAATTTTACCAAACGAGCATTACTAACTAATTTAAATAGCCAATACGCTTGTTTTAATTCCGAATTATTTTTTCCAGCAAATGCTACTGTTGTATTTTCAAAAGAAATCATTCAATCATTATTTCGAATGGTAAATATATTGTAAAATTGCTCTTTAATCATTGTAAAAAATGTGATTTTAATATCGAAGAACATTAATATTTACTGGATTTATGATAAACCAATCGAAATTAGCCTATCCTATTTTTTTCGGAGATAATTCCTTATCTCAATTTTCCGCTTGGCTCAAGGATCAAAACGACTTTTCTAACATTGTTTTATTAGCCGATGAAAATACTCTAAGGCACTGCGTGCCTGATTTGATTTCGGGAATAAAAGAATTAGAAGGAGTAGAGTTTTTAGAAATTGAATCGGGAGAACATCAAAAAAACATTGAGGTAGCAACACAATTGTGGATGGCGCTTTCTGAAATGCATTTGGATCGAAACTCGCTGATCATAAATGTTGGTGGAGGTGTTATTGGTGATATTGGAGGCTTTGTTGCTGCTGCCTATAAACGGGGTGTCTCTTTTGTTCAAATACCGACAACCTTATTAGCCATGGTCGATGCTTCTGTGGGAGGAAAGGTTGGCATAGATTTGCAAGAGTTAAAAAACCAAGTTGGTTTTTTTGCCGAACCTAAAGCGGTTGTTGTATACCCACCTTTTTTAGACACACTTCATGTCGATCAAGTAAAATCAGGATATGCTGAAATGATAAAACATGGTTTAATTGCTGACGCAAACTATTACCATGAACTTCAAGAATTTGACTTAGTTGGATGCCATAAGTTTATAGAGCAATCAATTGAAATAAAAGCGGCAATTGTTTCACTTGATTTTACGGAACAAGGCAAGCGAAAAAACTTAAATTTTGGACATACATTTGGACATGCTTTTGAATCATTGTATCTGAACTCAAATGAACCCATACTACACGGCATGGCCATAGTTGCGGGTATGATTTGTGAAGTTCTGGTCAGTGAGGTACTATTGAAATTGCCGAAAAACGTTGCTGAAGATATAATTCAATTTTTGACAGCTCATTATCAAAAAATTCCTTTTACCCAAGAAGATTTTCCAGCCATTTTATCGTTGATGAAAAATGATAAAAAAAATAACAATCAGGAAATAAAGTTGGTTGGCATTACTGAAATAGGCAAGGCAGTTCATGACATATCAATTGAAGATGAACAAGTCTATGATGTCTTACATCAATACATAGGACTTTATTCATAGCTTATTGTTTTAGTCTATTGGAAAATAACTTAACTTTAAGTTCTAGAATAAAAATTGTTTTCACTTAAAATATTAATTATGAAAAAAATATTACTAGCATGTTGTATTTTAACTACCACCATTGGGTACGCTCAAGTTATTACCGATGGGAGTTTTGAAAATTGGACAACAGAGTTGTTATACGAAAACACTCAATGGTGGGAAATTGCTGCGCAAGAAGGAGGTATTGCTACCAAATCTACTGATAGAGTGGACGGCAATTTCTCAATACACTTGGAAACCAGTGTTGTTGATATGGATACATTGTTTGGGTTCGCACTTTATGGGCAATTTGGAGAGAATGGACCTGAAGAAGGGTTGCCTTTTTTATCATTAGCCGACACAGCAAAAATATCCTTAAAGTATGATATTATGCCTGGAGACACAGGTTTGTTTTTAGTGTCTTTCCTTTTATTAGGAGAAGTTCAATCGATGGATGTTTTTACATTTACGGGAAGTCAAGCTACCTGGAAAGAATTTGTTTTCCCATTAAGTATTCAAACAGGCTCAAGAGATTCTGTGGTTATTGCAGTTGTAAGTAGCAATGCATTAGGTGAAGTAGGTATTATGCCTGGCAGTTGGATGCAAGTTGATAACATTCGCTTTGCCTCATCGATCTCTCCAGTAGTAGATGAAATTAGGAATGGTAGTTTCGAAGATTGGTTTAATGTTGAGGTAGAAGACTTAGATTCTTGGAGTACGCTCAATGCTGCTATTGCATCAATGGGTGAAACAAGCGCAAGAAAAGTACCAGGAGCAAATCTAGGGACAAATGCAGTACGTTTAGAAACCATAGAACTATATTTTGGACCTAACGATATTGACACCATTCAGGGTTACATAACTAATGGGAACTTTAGTGACCAGTTTTTCGGAGACGTTTCACCTGTGAAGTATACAGGAAGCTTAGATGGCAGAGTAAGTGGTGATTATAAATATTCTCCTGCAGGGCCCAATGAGATTGGTTTTGTTAGTTTAGATTTTTATAAAGATGGACAAGTGATAGAAAGTGTTAATAATCAGTTCTCATTGAACATGCCGATATACACAGGTTTTAACTTTGAGTATCATTTGACACAAATGCCCGATTCTTTTCTGTTATTTCTGTTTGCTGGAAACATACCAGGAACTAGCTTAACAATGGACAATCTGACGATTTCTGACTTAACGAATGTTGCCAATCTTAGTATGAATAACGCAATTAATGTTGAGGTTTTTCCAAACCCGGCAAATGAAAATATCAACATTTCATTAAGCGGATTAGCATTAGATGAAATTGAGGTTCAATTGGTAGATGTACTTGGAAATAAAGTATCGAATGTGGGTATGACAATGCAAGGAAAAAAGCTTGTTGGAAATCAAAATCTAACAAACATTGAATCAGGCATCTATTTGTATCAAGTGAGACAATTCGGACAAGTTATTAAAACAGGGAAATTTACTAAGCTTTAAATACAAAAAAAATTAGGGTTAAAAAAAGCTGTCTAAAAAGTAATTTAGACAGCTTTTTTATTTCAAATAATTGTTTTTTTCGAAAAACTTTTTCCCTTATAATCTATGGAACTGCTTTTGTTGTTGCACACTAATTAGATACCTGCCAAGCTAGAATAAACATGTTAAAAAAAGTTAATGCCCTATGTTATTTTTTATTACCAGGGATGGTATTGGCTGCATTGTATTGGGGTGATTTTTCGGAGTACCCACAATATATTCACGCATGGGCTAATTACGATTATTTGGCATTAGCTCATGGTTTTATCAACAATGGGTTTGATTTTTTTCATCCACAAACCTATGTGTTAAACCCTCAGTTTCCAGACAATTTTAGTGTTCCACGAAGTGGAATTACGTCGGTAGATTTCCCTATTAACGCCTACCTTGTTGGTGTTTTAATGTACATTTTTGACACAAAATCTACTGCCATTTTTTATGGCTATCAATGGGTCTATTTAGTTGTTGGGATTGGATTTTCTGGACTACTTTTTGAGCGAATTGCAAAAAACAACATTATTCCTTGGGTTGGAATCGTATTCATGTTTTCCTCCACCGTGTTTATTTATTATTCACATTCATTTTTACCAAGTATTACCGCATTGAGTAATGTTTTTATTGGCTTATATTTTTTTCATAAATATTATTCCGAAAAACGCAAGGTTAACTTAATAGTCGGCCTGTTTTTTTTAACAATAGCCGGTTTAACACGAACACCATTTTCTATTCCACTTATTGCATTGAGCGCTGTTGCGTTATTAAACATTTTTTGCAAAAACAAAACGAATAAACCGCTAATGGTTGGCTTAATATCTTCTTTGTCACTTATTGGGGGTTATTTTACTTATAACAACTATTTAAGAACTAATTATGGTTCTATGTTTTTAGGCAGTATAAAACCTGTGAAAAGCTTGGAAACACTAAGTGCCATTTGCCAGCATATTTATCAAAAATGGTTTTTCGAATATTTCAGTATTACTGCACAAGTAGTTTTTGCAATAGTAGTCGTTGTCTTTATGGCTAAACTGATTATCCAACGGAGAATTGTTGGACAAACAATTTCAAATACTTGGTTATTTGTTTGCATATACACCATTGGGGTTGTCCTATACTCATATTTAATGTTCACCCAGTTTTATCATCATGATTACTACTTTTTAGACTCTTTTTTTATTATTACTACACTCATATTTGTTTGCACCTTATCGGCGATCTTCAAAAAATTCAATCACAAACTCACTTATGGAATAGGAATAGTTCTTTGCTTAATATTGGTTTCAGAATCTAGTAGCGTAAATGAGAATATTAGCAAACGACGAACTTCATATAGCTGGGATGTTTATCAAAAGAGCATTAACAACTTTATAAAAAATAAAGCGTGGTTTAATTCCTTAAACATACCTAAAGACAAAAATATTTTAGTGTTAAACGGTTACATTCCTAACGCATTGCTTTCTATTTTTGAACAACAAGGCTACGTAGTTTTAACGACAAGCAAGGCTAACATTAAACGTGCCTTAACATGGGGTGCAGATTACCTATTAATCCAGGACACACTATTTGAGAAGGATATTTACAATAACTATCCTGGTATTTTGAGTAAACTGAAGAAATTTGAAACGGGTAATGGAATAAGTTTGTACACCATGTCAAAATCATTGTCAGACGAGACCATTAGTTTTAATCCTTTTCAAGGAAAAACAATTTTGAACCATTTGGTGATTGACACCGAAGTAAAAATAAACGCTGAAGACATTTTTTCAAATACCAAAACATTTGAAATAACATCCAATCAATCAATGATTACCTTAGCATGTAATACTCATTTCGACTTAACAAGTGCTAAACAAGAACTTTATTGGGTAATAGAAATTATAGATAATGAAAATAAAAGAGTATTGTATAAAGCCTTGGTGCTAAAGCCAAACGAAAATACTTTAAGCGAAGAGATAATACTTGAACTACTACCAAACCAATATAACAAACCCATCACTGTGAAATCATATTTCTGGAATAAGAAAAAAACGAGTGGCTCTTATGTGTATGATTTTTCTATAATGGCTAGCTACTAAAAAAGCTTTTTAGATGTCTATTTTATGCCATAATACGTTGCCTCTGACATTCATACAAGATAACTCCTGCAGCCACACTGACGTTCAGAGAAGCGATGTTTCCATTCAAAGGAATTGCTGACAACTCATTACATCGTTTCATATATTCAGGGCTTATTCCATCTTCTTCAGAACCCATGATAATAGCTGTTGGACCTGTTAAGTTTGCATCATAGATGGTCTTGTCCGTTTTTTCGGTACAACCAACTACATTAAACCCAGAAGATTTTAGGTAATCAATGGTTTCCTTGAGGTACATTTCTCTGCAGACACTAATTCTATGCAGAGCCCCAGCGGAAGTTTTAATTGCATCGGCATTGACCATAGCTCCACCTTTGGTTGGTACAATGACAGCATCAACCCCAACACATTCTGCTGTTCGGCAAATAGCCCCAAAATTCCTAACATCGGTTACTCTATCCAATATTAATACCAGTGGGTTTTTACCTTCCTCAAACCACAATGGAATAAGTTGGTCTAAGGGTTGGTAACTAATAGGAGAAACAAAACAAATTACGCCTTGATGATTTTTCTGAGAAATTCTATTCAATTTTTCAACAGGAACATATTGAATAGGAATATTCCATTTTTGTGTGGTTTTTTTTAGTTCACCAATCAATGGATTACTTATGCCATTTTGAATAAAAAGTTTATTTATTTCTTTCCCGGCATCAATAGCTTCAATGGTTGCTCTAATACCAAAAACGAGCTCATCGTTTTCTTTTTTCATAGGTTAGTATATTCTGCCATCACGCCATCTTTCAATGGCTACATACCAAGAACTTTGATAGGTAGGACTTCTAATTAATATGTAGTTGTTGGTGCTAATAATATTAGCCGTTTTTTCGAATGTAAATCTAAGACTTAATGGGTTAGTTTCATCACCATAAATCCATGTTTCCGAATTATCGTCTGAATAAATATGGTGAGGTTTGCCATAAACAATATAAATAATTCCTTTGTCTGTTTTCCATCCTTCTTTATAAGAGGTGAAAAATTCATTGGCTGTTTCTGCACGTTTATAATATTCCTTAATCAATCTCCTCGCTTTTTCTTTGTTGTTTGTGCAGCCTAACCAAAAATTTTCAAACGCTTCCCTTTTGTTAGGCTCACTCATCAATTTTTTAAATTCATAATTCGTAGTGATGTAACGCAATATCTCAAGCATATTTTCATACGAACCTACTTTAGGGAAATGTACAGGTAACGAAATTAACACAAACGGCTGATGATTACCACCCACTAATGTTAGCGTAACAAGACCTGAAGATGAATCGTTTGTGAAAAGCCAGCAATCATTTTCTTTACGAATAGTGGTCAACGAGTCGTGGGTTAAGGTGATAGCATTAGTAATGTTGAAAGTGCTTGGTGCGGCAGCTAAATCAAATGTGTTGTGTTTAAAACGAATGTTTAAATCTCGTTGAAAGGAATGACTGAAAACGCTAATTGCTTGATTGGGTTTTATAATTTGATGGCGGATGGGTAATCTTGTTTTAGTATCAGTAATTAAAAAGTAATCTTTTGTTTGATTGACTTGTTTGTCAATAACAAAATTGGTTTCATGCTTATCTCTTTTGTTGATGTCATAGAAACTTAAGATTAAACTAATGGTTTCACCCTCTTGAATGTGAATAGCCGATTTTACGAGTAATTCTTTGGGTGTTTTGTTGTTGTCAACATCCACGAATAAATAATTGATGGTGTCTTGTGTTATTCGGTTCTTGATGATGATGATGTCAATTTCAAATTGAGCTTGAAAAGGAGCGGTTTGATTTTTTCGAGCATACAGCAATTGCTCTGTATTAATTTGCGTGTAAACATAGGTTGTGTCAGCTGACTTGTGATAAATTGTGTGGTAAGGAAGGAGTTTGTCTATTTGTTTAGAGGGCGTATTTTGATATTCACTTGAAACGGAAGAGCAAGAGAAAATAAGTAAGAGAAAAAACAAATAGACAAATAGTTTCACAAGCGTTAAAATACGTTGATATATCCAAAGTGAATTTTACCATCTTTTAAAGTAAGACCTTTACCAGTATTGGCTACGGCATAATTCATGTTAAAAATACCACTCTTAGTTGAAAAGGCAAAGCCAGCACCAACACTCCAAAAATAATTGGTTGTGGAATTGTTCAGGAACCATAATTGGTCTGTAAACACACTTAAATACGTGTGTTTGTCTAGTCGATAACGAGGATTAAAACTATAATAAGCAAGTGATGGAGTTCTTATTATACGTTCATTTACTCCTCTGAAGGAAGAAAAACCACCTACTTCAAATAGTTCTTCAGAAGTAATCTGGTCTTTGATAAGTTTTGTGAGATGCGCTTTTTGGTGAAGAATTAATTTCCTGAATACAGGAATAAAGGAGGCTAACTTACCTTCAAACAAAAATGTAGTACTCGTAGTTGTTGTCTCTTGAAATAGTTTTTGTTGCGTTCCTTGTGAAAAATCAAGCATGAAAATCAAACCTTTAGAAGGATTAAATACATCATCCGAT
Source organism: Flavobacteriales bacterium (assembly GCA_047634195.1). Lineage (GTDB taxonomy): Bacteria > Bacteroidota > Bacteroidia > Flavobacteriales_D > Luteibaculaceae > JBLIDJ01. Next base: position 53,921 of record JBLIDJ010000002.1, on the reverse strand, counting down.
TTTATGCGATGAATAGAAATGCCATAAGATTGATTAGAAATTGTTTCAATAGTCTCCGTGTTTTCTCCAATAGGATTTATGTTTTCTTTGCCTAAATAGACAATGAAAGTGGTGAAAAAGTTGGGTTTGAAGGCAACACCATTTTTAATGTGGGTTTTTACATAAGAGCTATCTTGTTTCAATAAATTAATATTGAAATAATATCCAAAAGGAGTATTGAACAAAAAAGGAAGGGTAGCATTTGCCATCAATTTTTGCGTGTTTTTTTCTGGTGTTGACCATCTTAGTTCCCACTGATCTGTTCTTTTCGCAATATTATAAAGGAGCAGATTTACATCAGCAACAACTTCTGTTTTATTATTTTCATCTGTTTGAATTCCAATAATGACATCTAATTGATTACTGCTTTTTTTTGCCAAATTAATAGATAGTGACGCACTATCATTTGTGAATGTTAATAAAGGAGGTTTAGCCAGAGAGAGGTAAGGTAAGCTAGAAATTTGTTCGTTCAATTTATTCCAAACACTGTACTTAAAGTCGTCGCCAACTTTCCACCTACTTAACCGCCCAAATATTTTAGGTTTTATAAGCAAAGGTTTTTTCATGTTGATGTCACCAAAATATATTTTATTTCCAGAATCACTGCTTAAATAAGAGGTAATACCATGACTGGAAACGGAAAGACTATCGGCCTTTATTCTGTAAAACGGATATCCTTGATTGGCTTTTGAATTCACGGTATTTGTTAGCCTATTGTAGTATCTTGATAATATGCCTTCTTTTTGTATAAGTACGCTATCAAGATAGATGGATTCAATAATAAATTTGCTGCCTTTATTTATAACCCATTCATTATTAATATTGTATGTAGTTTTTATATTTGCGTATCCTTTGTTTTGTTGTTTTGCTAAATAGGTGTTTACCCATACCGAGGCACTTAAGCTGTCAGGAAATGATTTAGTTTTTTGTTGCTCAGCAAAAATTATTTTCACTTCATTTTGACCGCACAAAAGATTTGTCCAGCCTAGGAAAGCTGATAACAATAAAATGCAATATGTAGAGTTATTTGAGATGATGAGCCTTTGGTTTGGTTAACGCAACGAAATATATTTTGTTTTAGTTAGAATACCGATTAAATTTGTCATTAAATAATTAAGAACATGAAAAAAATAATATTAGCAGTATTGGTAGTTTCAGTTATGGTGTTGTCTTCTTGTCATAGTGCAAAAAAATGCCCAGCGTATTCAAGTGTATCAACAGTTGAACAAGGAGCTTAATAATGGATTGGATAAACCTATTATCATATAGCGAATTAGAATCCTTAATCCATAAAACCGTTGATGATGAGTCGTTGACGGTTTTATTGTTTAAGCATAGTACACGTTGCTCTATTAGCAGCATGGCTAAAAGCAGGTTGGACAGACTCCAGGTTGATGAAAAAGTTTTGCCTGTCTATTTAGATTTGATCGCTCACCGGGATATATCTAATGCGATTGCAGAAAAGTTAGGCGTAGAACATGAATCACCACAGTTAATCGTCATTAAAAAAGGTGCAGTAGTATCGCACGTTAGTCACAATTCCATTTCCAAAAATTTTGTTGAAGAGGCTATTGCTTAATATAAGTAAAGGTTAAGTTGACCATTAGGTCTGCATGAAGGCTGAATGCTACAGGACAGCTTTTGGCAGCCGTCTCTAATGTTTTCCTTTGACTCTCATTCCATGTGTCTTGCAGTTTTATGTCAATATTAATGGCAGAAACCCTTCTTGGATTGGCAGCCATTATTTTTTCTACCGCACTCTCACAATACCTTAGTTCCCATCCTTTAGCTTTGGCTGAAATACCCATAATAGTTATCATGCAGCTAGCTAAACTAGTTGCTAGAATATCTGTTGGAGAAAAAGCCTCTCCTTTGCCATTGTTGTCAATTGGCGCATCAGTAATCAATTTACTATTCGATTGTAGGTGTGTTGCTTCCGTTCTTAAATTGCCAAGATATTTTACCGTAGAAGTTGTCATGAATTCAATAAATTAAATATGATATAATTTGTACTTTTGTAACCTAATGAAAAAATGGTGTTTCACATTTATAGTTGTTCTTTTAAGCGGTATGTCGGTCATACACGCCCAAGAAGCTGTGCTGGGTGAAAATACTACTATTTATAAAACGGAATATAAACTTGAAGCACAAATAAATTCTTTTGGTTGGGGCTTTGGAGGTAAAATAGGTCAGTATCAGGGCGCTATGAATAGAATTCAATTGGGCTTTGATGTCATAATTCTTACGCATCCAAAAGAAATAAAGACATTTAATCCCTACTATGAAGATGGGAAAGGATATTTTTTTGGTAAAATGAATAGTGTGATTCTACTAAAACCAAGTATAGGTTTTGAAAAATTACTTTCTGAAAAATATAGAAAAACAGGAGTTCAGATTTCTTATACGATGCAAGCGGGGCCAAGCTTTGCCGTGTTAAAGCCTGTTTATTTAGAAATAGGAAAACCTCGTTTTCCATATGAATATATAGACGTAGAAAGATACAACCCTGAGGTACACTCCATAGAAGATATATATGGAAGAGCTTCCTATATAAATGGTCTTTCAAAAATTAAAATGAGTTATGGAATCAATGCATCGGTGGGATTAAATTTTGAATACTCTAATGTCAGTGATGGTATTAGAGGTTTGTCAGTTGGAGTTATGATTGATGCTTTTTCAAAAGAGCTACCAATCATGGCATTGGCTGAAAATAAAAAGATATTTGCAGGATTTTACATCGCGTTATTTTACGGTAAAAAATATGTTAGATAAAGAGTTGTTGGACAAACCAGTAAGGGTAGCTAAGCCTAAATGGTTGAGGGTGAAGTTACCCACAGGAGAAGCGTTTAAGAAAGTACGGAATATTGTTAGTGAGCATAAGCTGCATACCATTTGTGAAAGTGGCAATTGTCCAAATATGGGCGAATGTTGGGGAGAAGGCACAGCTACGTTTATGATTCTTGGTAATGTTTGCACAAGAAGTTGTGGCTTTTGCGCTGTTGCGACCGGAAAACCTTCTGAGGTAGATGAGTTTGAACCAGGTAAAGTGGCTAACTCTGTTAAACTAATGGGGGTAAAACACTGTGTGATTACTTCTGTTGACCGAGATGATTTGCCTGACGAAGGAGCTGGAATTTGGGCACAAACAGTAAGAGCCATTCGTCATCAGTCACCTAGTACAACTTTAGAGACATTAATCCCTGATTTTGCTGGGAATTGGACGAGCCTTGAAAAAATTATTGAAGTTGCTCCAGAAATTGTTTCTCATAATTTAGAGACAGTAAGAAGACTTACAAAGCAAGTGCGTATACAAGCAAAATATGATCGAAGCTTAGAAGTACTCCGTAGGCTTAAAAAAGCTGAAATGAGAACCAAAAGTGGTGTCATGCTTGGACTAGGTGAAACAGAAGAAGAGGTACTGGAAACCATGGATGATCTTCGTAGTGTTGGAGTTGATGTGCTTACGTTAGGTCAGTATTTGCAGCCCACACCTAAACATTTGCCTGTTGTAGACTTTATTACGCCTGAGAAATTTCAAGAATACAAAGAGATTGCACTCGATAAAGGATTTAAATATTGCGAAAGTGGACCACTTGTTAGGTCTTCTTATCACGCCGAAAAACATTTGTTTTAATTTGATTCGTATAAAAATCCAATAATTTATAAAATAATAATTTCTGTGGGCGAACTTAATAATGTAAATTGCTCGCTCAAATTGACATGAAAAGCCAATAACAAACATTATGAGGAAAAATATACTTGTTTTAGGGGTTTCCCTTGCAGCCGTAGTTGCGGTTACCTTTTTTGCTGCTGAGCAAAATACGGAGCAAACTTACGTGCCACGTGCCGAATCCGATGTTTCTCAAGGAATAAAAGGAGCTCAAGAATTCTATAATATGGCGAAAGCTGATATGGAAACAGGATTGGTTGATTTTGATTTAATGCAAAGAAGAAGAGAAGAAGCAACAGCTCATATTCAAAATTCTGTTAGAACAAGAGCAGCAATGAATTGGGAAAATATTGGGCCAAACAATGTTGGAGGTAGAACAAGATCTGTAATTTCTTACGATGAAAATGTAAACATCATGTTTGCAGGCTCTGTTGCAGGTGGATTATGGAAAACTACCGATGGTGGCCAAAACTGGTCTATGGTGAACTCGTTTAGCGAAAACTTGATGATTGGTGATATTACTCGACTTGGTAATGGTTGGATAGTTGTTGGAACTGGAAATTCTTTTGAACCATCAGGTGGTTTCGGTAATACTGGATTTAGGGGTGATGGATTATTTATTTCTAAAGATGACGGAGTTACTTTTTCATTGGTTAGAGATGATTCCGGTAACGATATTAATTATGAGAATGGTTGGAGAGTATTTAATACAATTGTTGCTGATCCAAACGAAAGTAATGTTGCCTGGACAGCATGTACGAAAGGAATTAAAAAAATAAATTTTCAAACGGGAGTTTTTACTACACCTTCAGGAGCGAGTGGAACTGTTTGTAACGACATTACCATATCTTCATCAGGAAATATCATCCTTGCCTCGTATAGTAGCAATGTTGCTCTTTCGCGTGATGGTGGAAATACATTTACGTTTATTGGAGCTAGCGGTGCTGGCAATTTAAAAAAGCCAACAGGAAGATGTGCTTTAGCAATATCTCCAGACGATGAAGCATATATGTATGCCGTAATGGAAAAATCTAATGGTGCTTTTGACGGTGTTTATTACTCCGCAGATACAGGAAATACTTGGCAAACAACATGGGCTAGTGGTGGAACAGACTACCTGTTTGGATCAAACGCTCAAGGTGATTATGACATGGCTATAAGTGTTGTTCCTGGTAAGCCACAAGTAGTTGTTGTTGCGGGTGTTACTCTTTGGGTAACAGGTCCAGGAGCAATAACAGAGCAAATCGCACTTAATTTTACAGCACCAAACTCTCCTTTATACGTTCATTCAGATATTCATCACTTGTCGTGGGCAAATAATTCAACACTTATTGTTGGTTGTGATGGTGGTGTTCATATTGGAGATTACAACGGACAATCATTTGCATTTAAGAGAAGAAATTACCAATATAATGTAACACAATTTTACAACATTGGAATTGATGGAACTGGACAAATTATAGGGGGTACTCAAGATAATGGAACACACTATGTAAGTGGTCTTAGTTCCAACGCAACAGGATCTGTGGAAGTACTAGGTGGAGATGGTTTTACATGCGAACTTTCTGTATTAATGAATAATGGAGCTATTGCTTCTATTTACCGCGGTGCTTTTACTCGTTCTAGTAATGTTGGTGTTAACGGCTTTGGAGGATTTGTTTCCGATGTTCAAGCCGGAGAGTTTGGTGGCTTTTTCACGACGGGAGCTTTATTTGAGGAGAGATCTAGCGCTAAAGCTAGAAGAGTAGAATACACTTATGTAAATAATCTATCAGGAAGAAAGCTAGTTGTGGGTGACACCATTTCTGTAAATAGTCAAGTACTTACGGGTGAAATGGTTAGACGACCTATAGAAACAGAGTTAGAAATTGACTCCTCTATTAGTTTCTACGACGAAACAAATGTCATGTATGCTGTAGATCAAGGAAATTCAATTCATTTGACACGTGATATCTGGGACTTTGATGGTACTCCTGATTTTTGGAAGATAGCAGATAATCAAAGTAATGTTAGCCAAATGGCTTTTTCAAAATCTGGTAACCATTTATTTTTAGCAAAACTAGGGGGACTTACTAGAATAAGTAACTTAAACGATGCATGGTTTGCTGAACAAGCTGATATCGATAGTGCTGGTTATTTATTGGAAGTGAAAAACATTACTGGAGTAGGATTAGGATTGTTGTCTGATGTAGCTGTAGAACATTACAATGACAATCACGTTGTTGTTGTAAGATACGGTTATAGTTCAGGTGGTTCACCACAAAGCCATGTATATGAATCATTGAACGCAACTTCTGACGATCCTACCTTTGCAAGTATTCAAGGTGATTTACCTGACTTCCCTGTTTATGCAGTTGAGATAGATATGTCAGATCCTTCTATCATTTATATTGGGACAGAAGAAGGTATGTATGTTACCGAAGATGGAGGAGTAACATGGGTAAACCAAACAGTTAATGGAATGGATCGCACACCTGTGTATGACATTAAAATTCAAACAAGAAGCTGGGAAGGTATTATCAATACAGGTGTCGTTTATGTTGGTACACATGGTAGAGGTTTCTACAAAATGGAAAACAGACTTTTACAAACCTACATTGCTGAAGAGGAAAAGGTTACTATCAATAAAGATTTGTTGATATACCCAAATCCAATTACGAATGATGGTACAATTGCTTTTGAGTTGAATGAGGATAATGGTGCTACATTAAACATCATGAATTTGACTGGTCAGGTGGTGAAAACGATTGATGCAACTAATCTTTCTGTTGATAGAGAGAATAAAGTAACATTTAACGTTTTGGACTTGCCTGTTGGAACTTATTTAATGCATTTAAACAATGGTGCCGATCAACGATCAGGAAGATTTGTAAAGACTAAGTAGTCTTAACTTAAATATATTTTAAAAAAACCTCTCCATTCGAGAGGTTTTTTTATGCCTTAGAATTAACTTAACGCCATGAAAATTGCAATAAACGGATTTGGGAGAATAGGCAGGAACTTTATAAGAGCTGCTGTAAACATGGGGGAGTTATCTAATGTAGTTGCAGTCAATGATTTGACAGACATCAACACCATGGCTCATTTACTGAAATATGATTCAGTTCATGGAAAGTTTAAAGGTACGGTGACAGTTATTGATGATAAAATTGTAGTTAATGGCACCCCAATTCTTTATTTGAGTGAAAAGAATCCAACTCTTTTACCTTGGAATACATTACAAGTTGATGTAGTTATTGAATCGACAGGAATTTTCACATCACTCGATGGTGCACAAAAACATATCGAAGCAGGGGCTAAAAAAGTAATTATTAGCGCACCTAGCAGCTCCGAAGAAATACCTTCGTTGGTAATGGGTGTCAATGATCATGAAATAGATTTTACGTCTCCAATCATTTCCAATGCATCGTGTACAACAAACAGTGCAGCACCTCTGATAAAGGTATTGGATGATCTTTGCGGAATTGAAAGTGGATACATTACCACTGTTCATTCCTACACAGGAGATCAAACCTTACATGACACACCGCACAAAGATTTGAGAAGAGCAAGAGCTGGTGCTGTTTCCATTATTCCAACAACAACGGGTGCAGCAAAAGCCATAACCAAGATATTCCCCAAATTTGATGGAAAAATCGGTGGTTGTGGTATTCGTGTACCTGTGCCAGATGGTAGCTTAACAGATATAACCTGTGTGGTTACCAAACCTGTGAGTATTGAGGCTATCAATAACGCCTTTCAAGAAGCAAGTAAGCAAGTAAATTTTAAGGGAATACTAGAATACATAGACGAACCAATAGTTTCGGTAGATGTGCTGGGAAACACACATTCTTGCGTGTTTGATTCACTTTTGACCTCTAGCCTCGGGAACATGGTTAAAGTAGTGGGATGGTATGATAATGAAGTTGGTTATGCACATCGATTAGTAGATGTGTTGTCAAAACTAATTTTCAAATGATTTTAAGAGTAACTCTTCGCCATTAAAAACAGCGTATGTGTTATAGTTAATCCATTCTCCTAAGTTCACGTAACGAGATTGTTCATTCAACTTTATGTTAATAGGTAAGTGCCTATGTCCGAATATGAAGAAATCATGATGTTGTATCTGTAATTGCTCTTTACAATAGATAGCAAGCCATTCATTTTCTTCTCCTAAAAATTTTTCGTCATTGCTGCCGTTACCTTCTCTACTTTTTCGCGACCAAAATTGTGCCATACCAAAAGAGAAATTGGGGTGTAATCTGGCAAACAACCATTGACAAAATTTATTGGCAAATATTTTTTTGATGAATTTGTAGCCATGATCTCCAGGGCCTAAACCATCACCATGACCTAAGAAAAATGTTTTATCTGAGAATGTTCTAAAGACATTCTCTCTGTGAATTTTTACACCAACTTCTTTTTCTAAGTAATCGAACATCCACATATCATGATTACCGATGAATACGTGTACAGGAATTCCAGCGTCAGTAAATTCGCACAGTTTCCCTAAAAACCGAATGTATCCTTTTGGAGCAACATGTTTGTACTCGAACCAAAAGTCGAATAAATCACCCATCAGGAATAATTCTTGGGTAGTTTCAAAGATACTATCTAGCCATGCGATAATCCTTTTTTCACGCACCAAACTTTCCTCAGCATTTGGAGCACCTAAATGAAAGTCAGATGCGAAATAGATATGTTTTTTAAGTAGCAATTACCCGAAAATAGATTGTAGTGCTTGCTCTAAAGCAGGGCCTCTTAAATTCGTGCCTATGATTTTACCTTCTCTATCAACTAACACCGTAAAAGGGATGCCGTTTACCCCATAGGTTTGTGCCGCTTCAGATTGCCAATATTTTAAATCACTCACATGTTTCCATGTCATTTTATCTTGTTTAATGGCGTTAGTCCAAGCATTTTTAGTTCTATCAAGCGATACAGAATAAACCATAAATCCTTTGCTTTTGTATTTGTTGAACATACGCACCACATTCGGGTTTTCTGCTCTACAAGGTTTACACCATGATGCCCAAAAATCAATCAATACTACTTTTCCACGTAAAGAAGAGAGTGGAAGTAAGTCACCTTCAGGTGTTGGTAGATTGATTTCAGGAGCTACTTTACCTTTACCCAATAATTCTGCTCTTTTTTGCTCTTGGGCTTCTTGTGCTTTCTTTTGTTGAGCTTGCGCCGCTGCTTGTTTTATTTTGTTACCTAAAAAAACAAAATAAGGTGAGTGAGCCATATTTTTGGCCAACTCTTTTTCAACCATTTTGAAAAGTTCGAAATCTTGAACAGGATCTAATTTGTTAAGCACAGCCATGCATGCTGGAGAGCTAGGGTTGGTTTTTACAAATTCAATCAATGACTGCCCAAATGCAGTTTGTTGAGCTTGAAATTCTGTGATTAATCTCGTTCTAGTAGCTTGATCTATTCCACCAGATTGTATAATTTTACCAATAGAATCTCGGTGAGCATCAAATTGACTTGCACGAGAATAGAAATCCCACAACAATTCTGTGTTGTGAGCCCCGGCTACTTTGTTGTTTTGTGACAAATTCAAGGCCTCAAACGTAAAACTCGGCTGGTCAGTACTATCTAAAATAACAATAGCAAAATTGTCGTCTTTGATAGAAAGTCGGTAAAAATCAAGCTTAGGGTTGTTTGTTTTTAACACAAAACTACCATCAGATGCTATGGTTGCAGAATCAAGCTTGTTAGATTTGTTATTGACAAAGTTCTCAAAATAAATAGTTGAACTGCCTGCTTGTAAATCGGATATAGTTCCTTTTATTTCAAAGGCTTTGTTATTGTTACTGCAAGCACTGAATAAGCCTGCAATGGCTAAAGTGTAAATTAATTTTTTCATTATAATTTGTCTAAAATTTCTCTAATAATTTGATTTGCTTTTTTCGGATTTGCTTTGCCTTTAGCAGCTTTCATGAATTCTCCCATGAACAATCCAAGTAGGCCTTTGTTACCATTTTTGTATTCAGCCGATTTTTCTGGCCAAGCGGCAATCACATCTTCTGCAATTTTTATGATGTCATCGTCAGAAGAATCCTGCATAAGGTTGTGTTCTATTGCAATTTCTTTCGGAGATTTGGTGCTACCAATCAACAAAGGAAATAATTTTTGAGAAGCACTTGAGCTACTTATTTTGCCACTGTCAATTAAGTCAATAAGAGCAGCAATCGTTTTTGGTTCAACCAAAAACGCATCAATCTCAATAGCGTATTGGTTTAAGTATGATTTAATATCAACCATTAGCCAATTGGCAGCAGCTTTATAATTGTTGGTGTGTTTGATTATTTCCTCAAAGAATAAGGCAATTTCTTTTGTTTCGGTAATCACGTTTGCATCGTACTCTGACAAACCTAGTTCTTTGGTGTATCGAGCGAATAACTCGTTAGGCAAGGGAGGCAAGGTGGCTTTAACACGTGCAATATGCTCATCAGTCACATGCACAGCCGCTAAATCTGGCTCTGGAAAATAACGATAATCATTTGCTAGTTCTTTCCCTCTCAAAGAAAAAGTAGTTCCATTGGTTGCATCAAAACTTCTTGTTTCTTGCCTGATGGATTTATTTTCTTCAATTAAATCAATTTGTCTTTTAGCTTCAAACTCAATAGCACGTTGTACATTTCTAAGTGAGTTCATATTTTTTACCTCGGCACGTGTTCCAAGCTCCGTTTCTCCTTTTATTCTTACCGAAACATTGGCATCACAACGCATACTTCCTTCTTCCATGTTACCATCACAGATATTAAGGTAACGCACCAGTTTTCTTACGTAAGCTAAATAATGATATGCTTCTTCAGAAGACCTCATTTCAGGTTCTGAAACAATTTCTAACAAAGGGACACCTGCTCTGTTTAAATCTACTAAGGTGTCAAAAGGATCTTGGTCGTGCATACTTTTACCGGCATCCTCTTCCATGTGAATACGGGTAATGTTTATTCTCTTGTCGCCTTCACTTGTTTTTATATCAATAAAGCCACCTGTGCAAATAGGTGTTTTGTCTTGGGTTATTTGATATCCTTTTGGTAAATCGGCATAGAAATAATTTTTCCTATCAAAATGCATGTGCTCGGTGATATTACATCCACAAGCAAGCCCTAGTTTGATTGCGTGATTCACCACTTCGGCATTTATTTTTGGCAATGTTCCCGGATGACCAAGCGAAATCATACTCACATTGGTGTTGGGAGCCGATCCAAACTCGTTTACATCAGCACAGTATGCTTTTGTTTTAGTGTTTAATTGAATGTGAATCTCAAGTCCAATTACTATTTCGTATTTATCGTAAATGTCAGTTGACATAGTTAAAAGTACTAATGTGTTTATTAATAATAGTCAGTAAACGTTCTTTGTTGTCTAATCTTACTTCAATGCCTGAAATATATATGGGCAAGGTTTTGTGATTATCAGATGCAACAAATTTAGCCAATCTAACACTGTCCTTTTCTGTTGTTAAAATAACAGGATTTTGGTCTGCAAAGCTATCAAATATTTGTTGAATTTTAAGTATATCCTTAATCGTAAACGTATGATGGTCTGGATAGTCAATATGTGTCAAAAAATCACTGTTATCTTTCCAAAAACTGAGGAATGGATCAGGATTGGCAATACCAGTCAATAAAATGGTTTTCCTGTTTTTTAAGGCATCAATATTTATTGGTTCCTCTTCCGACAAAGAGGGCAATGTTTTTGTGTACTGGAATTGAGAATAAAACACGGGAGCCTCACTGTATTTCTGGATTTCAGTATCTATTCGGCTGTCAACGGTCTCTATGTTTTTTACTTTTGTGACAATCGTAGCTGAAGCGCGTTTAGCTTCTTTTCTATTGTCTCGCAAATAACCACTAGGGATAATAAAATCTTGATAAAAAGGATTACTCTGAGTCGTCAGCAAAATATAAAACGAGCACTTGAGTTTTCTATGTTGAAATGCATCGTCTAACAAAATAAGTTCTGTTTCGGGCAATTCTTTCAAAATCTGTTGAATGCCAAACACACGATTTTCACAAACGGCCACAGGAGTTGTAGACGAAAATTGTTTTATTTCAATAGGCTCGTCGCCAACCTCATGCGCAACGCTATTGGGTTGAACCCAATAAAAGCCTTTTGTTTCTCGGCCATAGCCTCTGCTTAATACCACCATTTTTTTTGGAGCTAAGGAAGATAACAAAAACTTGATGTGCGGAGTTTTTCCAGTACCCCCCAAGCTTACGTTTCCAACACAAATAGTAGGCACACTAGCTTGGTAGCTTTTGAGTATTCCAGCATCAAATGCAAAGTTCCTGATGCGCAAAATAGCACTGTACAACACAGAAAATGGAAATAAAACGACTCGAAGAAATTTCATTGATTATTTTTACGCTAAACACAAATGTATAAAAGCTTATGATGCTTGCCGAAATTATTAAGAAATTAGAACATTGGGCACCCCCTCAATTACAAGAATCATATGACAATTCAGGTTTGATTGTCGGAAAACTTTCCAATAAAATTAATGGAGCTATTGTATGCCTTGACTGTATAGAGTCTGTGATGGACGAAGCAATTGCTGCAGGAGTAAACTTAATCATTGCTCATCATCCTATTGTTTTTAGTGGGCTAAAACGATTTAATGGAGGCGATTATATACAACGTGTGGTAGAAAAAGCCATTAAAAATGACATTAACATTTATGCCATACACACCAATTTGGATAACGTCTCGCAAGGAGTGAATAAAAAATTGGCGGATGTTTTATCAATTCAACAACCCAAAATATTAGCGCCAAAAACGAGTCGGTATTTAAAACTTGTAACATTCGTGCCAGTTAAGTACGTGAAACAAGTAGAATCGGCTTTGTTTGAAGCCGGAGCGGGTCAAGTTGGTACATACGACCAATGTAGTTACCAAAGCCAAGGAGTTGGTGGTTTTAGAGGAGGAGAGGACAGCAAACCATTTGTGGGCGAAAAAGGAATTAGGAGCGAAGAACAAGAAGTGAGGTTGGAAGTGCTTGTCCCAGATTTTTATAAAAATAAGGTAACATCAGCTTTAATGAAAAGCCATCCGTATGAAGTGGTTGCGCATGATTGGATTCGATTAGAAAATCAAACGGAATATGGATCGGGCATGATTGGCCAGCTGGAAAAACCGATGACGTTAGGTGAGTTTTTAGGGAGCGTTAAAATTAATTTGAAGGCAAATGGCATAAGATATACGGCAGATACCGGAAAAAAAATACAAACAATTGCCTTTTGCGGTGGTTCAGGAAGTTTTTTATTAAACGATGCAAAACGTCAAAATGCTGATGTGTTTTTAACGGCAGACTACAAATACCACCAGTTTTTTGATGCCGATAACGACATTATTATTTGCGATGTGGGACACTTTGAGACAGAACAATATACAATAGATTTAATTGTCGAATTTTTAAATAAAAATTTTCCTACTTTTGCGGCTCGTTCTACGCAAAAGAACACAAACCCGATTAATTATTTTAATTAGCCATGGCGAAAGCGAAATCAGCAGAAAATCCAGTAGCAGTAAAACTGGAAGCTCTATACAAATTACAAAAAGTTGATTCTGAAATTGATAGAATTCGTACTCAAAGAGGTGAATTGCCTTTGGAAGTTCAGGATTTAGAGGATGATATTGCAGGTTTAGAAACTCGATTAGAGAAACTAAGCGAAGAAGTTAAGGAGACAGAATTGCATGTTACCGAGAAAAAAAATGCAATTAAAGATTCAGAAGCTTTAATAAAAAAATACCAAGAGCAACAAGAAAAAGTTCGTAACAACAGAGAGTTTGATGCTTTATCTAAAGAATTGGAATTCCAAGGTTTGGAAATGCAATTGTGCGAAAAACGTATTAAAGAATACAAGTCAACTATCAGTGACAAAAAAGAGTTGGTTGATGAGTCAACCGCTATGCTAGTAGATCGTAAGAAAGATTTAGAAGCGAAGCAAGGTGAATTATCTGGCATTGTTTCTGAAACCGAAAAGGATGAGAAAAAATTGACGGTTGATTCTGAAAAAGCTCAAAAAGTAATTGAAGACAGATTATTGACTGCTTACCACAGAATTAGAGGTAACGCACTTAATGGTTTGGCTGTAGTGAAAGTTGAAAGAGATGCTTGTGGAGGTTGTTTTAACAAAATACCACCACAAAGACAATTAGATATTAAATCTCACAAAAAAGTAATTGTTTGTGAGCACTGTGGAAGAATATTAGTTGATTTCGAAGATTAATATATCCTACTTATAAAATTAAAAAGGCCATTTAACAATCTGTTAAATGGCCTTTTTTTGTACTTGTATTTTGAATAATACGGGCTAAAAGTAATTCTGCCCTAGAATTTCAACCCACATGTAAATGCGATTTGAGATATCTCTTTTTTAATAAGAGCACCTTGTTCAAAGTCACTTGTGGCGAAAGGATAGTAGTCTCTTGTACTCGTTAGTTTGCTAAAGGCAAAATCAATAAACCAATGTTCTTGTGAATATCCTGTACCGAGAGTTAATCCTTTGGTTGTTTCCTTGTTGTCTATTACATCAGACGAAAAAGGATTGCTAGAAGTACTTACTCCTCCTCTTAGCGCCCATGGGCCAAAACGATATTCTCCTCCTATCTTTAAGCGATTTCCAGCAATAAGGATATTTTTAATTTGCTCATTTTCTTTGTCAAATTCATAGGATCCTGCGTTAACTTCGTAAGATGGTTTTAACTTTGCATTGCTATAATTGGTACGCTCGTAGTCAATGTTTATCGCTCCTCTATTCCCGGCTATTAAGGCAATGCTGTACATAAACCTGGATGGAGTGACAATTCGGTATTCATATACAGTTTCACCAGAAGATTCATCAAAAGAGGTAGTATTTTCAAAAGGAGCTTTGTTAAACTGGGTGTTTATAGAAGTATTAAATTTATCGTTCAATGAAATATTGGTGGGTGAATGCCAACTTAAACCAACCCTAACCCAAGATGCCAATTGATAAATACCACCTAGTTTTAAATTAATGCCTGAACCAGAAACGGTTAAATCTTCTCTAAAAGTAAATTCCTTTAAGTCGGCTGTCTCATCAACCAATTCTTCGGTGTGGATTACCGCAGAAGAATACCTCACCCTGGTAATACCGATAGTAGCACCAACAAAAAACTTTTGTTGGTAGTTTGCTCCTACCGAAATGGCTGTTTCCCCTATGTGCCCTTTTTCTTTCAATCGCCTCGACATGTTCACGTCTTTCCCAAAGGTTTTAGATCGGTATGAATTACTATCAGCGTTTATTGGGTCTATAAGGTAAGCATTGTATGCCAGACCAGACGAATATGGCATGTCATCACCTATATTGCTGGCCTGCTTGCCTTCTGCTTGTTCTGCAAATTGATTTCCTAAGGAGGTAGAAAAATCTTCATTTCTTAACCTAACATCACTGTTAAAATCAGTTAGCAAAGAATAAGAAACAGCGATATTGACAAAGCTCCAATCAGAATTTTTTTCTTGAGGCATAACGATTGCCATGCCCAAGTTATTTATTTTAAAACCAATACGATTTTCTTCTGTCTCGGTGTTTAAAAAAATTGAAGAAGCATCTGTTTGCACATATACAGGGCTGAATGTAAATTGCGATTTACGAAAAACACCTAATCCAGCAGGGTTGTAATGAATAGTAGAGAGGTCAGCACCTAAGGCACCAAAAGAACCAGACATGCTCACAAACCTAGCAGTACCTCCTAAGCCATTTTCACTATACCGCAAGGCATCTTCACTATTTTGGCTAAAAGCTAAGAACGGGAAAGCGATAAGCGTAATTGATTTCAGTATCTTTTTCATGATTATCTTGGTTTTTTACTATTACTACCCGAAGAACGCCCAGACCTAGAACGTGGTGACCCACTAGAACCTGAACTCCGATTGTTTCCTCTATTGTAGCTGGATTTTTTGTTAGACCTAGGCTTACTTTTACTAGGCCGAGTAGTTTTATCAGAAGGTCTTGATGTGTTGTTGTAAGTCGGACGGGTTGAGTTATTTCTTGGTGTAGGCTTATAATTAACTTTATTGTTAGGGTTAGTATTGGTGCTACGGGGTTGTGTATAGGATCTATTTTGGTTAGAAGGTTTTACACTTTTAGTTTGATTCGATTTTCTTCCACCTTGTGAGCTTGATCGAGTACTAGACCCACTCGAGTATCTTGGACCGTATCTTCTATTTGGGGAAGTTTTATTTTGACCTGTGTAATAGTTTCCATCATTGTATCCATAGTTATGCCCGTAAAAGTTATTGTTGTATCCGAAGGCATTAAACTGATATGGATTGTAATATGGTTGGTAAAAAGGTGAGCCCCAATTGTATCCAAAACCAAAATTCCATCCAGAGCCATAGTAGGGTTGGTACGAATAATTATTCCCGTAATAAAATGGATCGTAATAATCCCAATAACTTATGCTAGGAGAAGTATACCCGAATCGTCTAATCCTCGATTCGTAATTGTAATATTCATCATCAGAATAATTATTATTAATGATGGTTTGTGATTCCTCAGGTTCTACGTAGGTATCTTCATCATCCATTGGTTGATTTAAAACTTCAGGAGATTCATAAGTAGTTTGTTGGCGAGGTGTATAATAAACATCATCGTAGCTTACTTGAGACTGATATAAACTTCCACAACTACTTAATAAGAACGCTATGCTACTTAATTTGACAATAACAGATGTTTTCATGACGGTAGAATTTAATTAAAGCTTCATTAAATGATTAACTTTGGCTTTTGTTATTTACAATTTAAGCAATTATTATACCAAAATAGAAATGAAAGGGAAATTAATAAGTCGAGAAGCAGATTATTCTCAGTGGTACAATGAGTTAGTGATTAATGCTGATTTAGCCGAACATTCAGCGGTAAGAGGTTGTATGGTTATCAAACCTCATGGTTACGCCATTTGGGAAAAAATGCAAGCGGCATTGGATACTAAATTTAAAGATACAGGTCATAGCAATGCATATTTCCCTTTGTTTATTCCTAAGTCTTATTTGAGTAAAGAAGCCAACCACATAGATGGATTCGCCAAAGAATGTGCGGTAGTTACGCATTACCGACTCAAAAATGCAGAAGATGGGAGTGGTGTAATAGTTGATCCAGACGCAAAACTTGAAGAAGAATTAATCATAAGGCCAACCTCAGAAACCATTATTTGGAATACGTATAGAGGATGGATTCAGTCGTATAGAGACTTACCTATTTTAATTAACCAATGGGCTAATGTGGTGCGTTGGGAAATGAGAACGAGGTTGTTTTTAAGGACCGCAGAGTTTTTGTGGCAAGAAGGGCATACGGCACATGCAACATCAGACGAGGCTATAGCAGAAACTAAACAAATGCTGGAAGTGTATGCCGATTTTGCGGAAAACTGGATGGCATTACCTGTAATAAAAGGAGTTAAAACACCTACTGAGAGATTTGCAGGGGCATTGGATACTTACTGTATTGAAGCATTAATGCAAGACGGGAAAGCATTACAAGCAGGAACAAGTCACTTTTTGGGACAAAATTTCGCAAAAGCATTTGACGTGAAATTTGCGACAAAAGAAGGCAAGCAAGAATATGTTTGGGCTTCATCATGGGGAGTTTCTACACGATTGATGGGAGCTTTAGTGATGACTCACTCTGACGATCAAGGGCTTGTATTGCCTCCGAAATTAGCGCCTATTCAAGTAGTTATTGTCCCTATTTATAAAGGGGAAGAGCAGCTTGCTGTGATCTCTGAAAAAGCAAATGCCTTAGTCGCTGATCTAAAAGCGAAAGGTATTTCTGTAAAGTATGACCATTCTGACACTAAAAAGCCAGGGTGGAAATTTGCAGAATATGAGCTAAAAGGAATCCCTGTAAGGATTGCCATTGGACCAAAAGATATTGAAAACGGGACAGTTGAGATAGCGAGAAGAGACACCAAAGTAAAAGAGACTTTTGCTATGGCAGAGGTGGTAGATAAAGTGAGTTTCTTAATGGAAGACATTCAACAAAACCTATACAATAGAGCACTCAAGTTCAGAGAAGAACGTACGACTGAAGTAAATTCATGGGATGAATTTAAAGAGGTGTTAGAAAATAAAACAGGATTTGTATCTGCGCACTGGGACGGTACTGCTGAAACAGAAGAAGAAATTAAAAATCAAACAAAAGCAACCATTCGATGCATTCCATTGGATAATGTATTGGAAGACGGTGTTTGTGTGTTGACAGGAAAACCATCAATACAGCGTGTTTTGTTTGCAAGAGCATACTAAGATGAATAAAACGGAAGAGACTATAAAATTAACCCTCCTTGAAAAAGGCGGGTTAAAACAAGATGTTTTTGAACAGATTGAGGAAGTTTTTTCTTGGCTGAAAGTCATTGTGAAAGATTTGTCGGTTTCGCTTAAAAAAGATGTTCAGGGGAAGGATAGCAGGGTCGAAATCAATTTTAAAGAAATCAATAAAAACGAGTTTCAGCTCACATGTGGCGGAGATATTTTATTGTTTCAAAAACACAGCAATGTTTTTAAGTTTGATACGAGTCATGCGCTTTGGCAAACAGGCTATTTAAAAGACGATGAGAGCAATGGTTTTTGCGGAATGATATACATGCACAACTTCTTGAAAGATTCGTTAAAATTTAAGCGTCAACATGATCTAGGTTATTTGGTGGGAAGGATGTTCGTGAATAAAGAAAAACACTTTTTCTTGGAAGGGAAAAAGCAATTAGGCTTTTTGTACAACAACTTTTCTACGGAGGTTTTGAGTAAAGAAAAATTAAAAGAAGTGGTTTTAAGCACCATTTCTTTTGTTTTAGCTTTCGATTTGTTCATTCCTCCTTATTCAGAAATGAATGAATTGGCCGTGTATCAATTGATTGAAATGCGTCAAAATCAGAGTGTTAAAACAGCTAAAAGACTTGGTTTTAAATTTAGCGATGAAATGGATGTAATTTAAATGCAAAGAATGTTTTGCAGGCTTATAAATTGTATTACATTTGCACTCCAAATCTGATAAAGGTTTGGTTTTTGCCCCGTTCGTCTAGGGGTTAGGACGCCAGGTTTTCATCCTGGTAACAGGGGTTCGATTCCCCTACGGGGTACTAGACTTTATTAAAGAATTGTAAGAAATTAGAAATGGCAAATCACAAGTCAGCATTAAAGAGAATTCGTTCAAACGAAAAGAAACATATTGCAAACAAATATGTTCACAAAACTACGCGTAATGCGATTCGTTCATTAAGAGCGATAACAGATAAGTCAGCTGCGTCTGAACTTTATCCAACGGTAGTAGCTATGATTGATAAATTAGCAAAGCGAAATGTTATTCATAAGAATAAGGCTTCTAATTTGAAATCTAAATTGGCGCTGCACGTTAACGCACTATAGTTTAGTTAAAACGTACTAGTATTGAAACCCGATCTATTTTTAGGTCGGGTTTTATGCGTTTATACATTTTTTAATGTATATTTTGGGCATGAGTTTGGTAACATCTTTTTCCATAAAACAATGGGCTGAGTCTGAGAGGCCCAGAGAGAAGCTAATGCAAAAAGGAATTTCTTCCTTGACCAATGCAGAGCTTTTGGCCATTATTATAGGGTCGGGTACTCGTTCCTTATCCGCAGTTGAGCTTTCTAGGCAAATACTAAACGAGCATCAGGATTTGATATCATTGTTGAGTAGAAAGTCGGTAGAAGATTTGATGAAATACAAGGGAATAGGAGAAGCAAAAGCAATCAGCATTGTTGCTAGTTTAGAATTTGGGCGTAGAAGCGCTTCCGAACCCGATACAGATAGATTAAAAGTGAATTCAAGTAATGACATAGAACGTGCTTTTGGTCCTTTGTTACGTGATTTAAATATCGAAGAATTTTGGATACTATTATTAAATCGATCTAATAAAGAAATCACCAGAAAGCGAGTGAGTATAGGAGGTGTAAGCGGAACAGTTGTTGACGCTAAGGTTATTTTTAAACTTGCTTTGGATTTTGTAGCAAGCTCTATTGTCTTAATTCACAACCACCCATCAGGCAATGATACGCCTAGCCATGCAGACACGCAATTAACAAAACAGCTAAAAGAAGCGGGTAAAACATTGGATATTCCTATATTAGACCATCTTATTATTGCAGGCAAAAAATATTTCAGCTTTGCAGATAATGGCCTTTTATAACATTCATGATAAACACAATACTTGTTTTTAATCCTAACATTGGTAAAAGATTAAGGTATTTAATAGAAGAAGTGCTGCCTACTCGTTTTATAAATATGCAGTGGGAAATTACCGATGATTTAGATGAATTCCTCATTCATAAAGGGTTTAAGCTTAATTATTCTGAATTAAAAATCTCAGAAACTAATGCCTGGGTTCATCCAGAAGGTTGGCTAACTGATGGGAATTGGCGAGGATTAAATTTTGCATCTCAAAATCAAGGATGGGTTATGTTCCCTCAAACTAAAGGAGATTACGCATTTGATGTGTTTTCAGCCATCTTTACAATCCTCACAAGAGCAGAAGAATATTTGGTCAATGAAAGGGACGAACATGGGAGGTTTTCCATCCATAGCAGTGGGTTCCCTTCCGATATGAAATACACCATTCCATGGGTAGATGTCTGGCTAAGCCATTTCGCTGAATTTTTATCAGAAAAAGGAATTCCCGTTGAGTTGAACACCCAATCTTCTGGAAAAATGACGATTGATGTTGACAATGTTACAGCAGTTTACGGCAAACCTTTAGTAAGGCAAGTAGGTGGTGCTGTCAAGCATTTCAAAACCTTAGGCCCCATTACTCGTATAAAATCAGCTAGTAACATTCAACAAGACCCTTTTTATTCTTTCCCAATGCTGAAGAAATTAGCTGAAAGTTCTTCTGTCCCTTTTCATTTTTTCTTACTTGGAGGCGCCAAGAGTGATTTTGATAAAAACCAAGCATTTTCTAGTAAGGCATACGTAAAAGCTATATCTGAAATTAAACAGTGGGCAGAGATAGGACTCCATCCAAGTTACTACTGGCACAAAATGACATTTGAAGAGCAACAAGCCGAAAAACATGCTTTAGAACAGGTCTTAGAAGCTGAGGTTAGCAGTTCAAGAATGCATTTTTTAAAATTTGATGTGCGCACAACCTACCTTCAGTTAGAGGCGTTAGGTATTGTCAATGATTATACCTTGGGTTTTGCTGACGGTGTAGGATTTAGAGCAGGAACAGCACATCCGTTTAAGTTTTATTCGTTGGCAGTAGAACGCGAAGTAGGCGTCATTTGTCATCCTTTTGTTGCCATGGATGCTACGCTTAACTGGTATTTAAAAATGACACCTGAAAGTAGTAACAAGGTTTCATTAGAAATGGCTAACTATGTAAAATCATTTGGCGGTTGTTTGAGCTTTTTATGGCACAACGATACCGCAAATGGGTATGGAGAATGGAGCAGTTGGAAATCAGTATTTGAATATCAACTTAATCTTGCTAAACAATGCTTAAACTAATTACGCGCACGAATATAGATGAGGTTTGGTGGAATGATATTGTAGATAGATGTACCAATGGTAATATTTACATCTACACATGGTACCTAGATGTGGTTTGCAATAGGAACTGGTCGGCGATAATTGATGTTGAACGCGAAATGATAATGCCTCTTCCCGTTCGAGAAAAGTGGGGGATATCTTATGTGTATCAGCCCAAATTTGTGCAACAATTAGGCGTATTTGGGGTCAATGCTATTTCAAAAGAAGACGTTAATTCTTGTATTGATTTTATTCCAAAACACATAAAGTGGGTTCATTTTAATTTGAACAGAGAAAATGACATCACGGATCACACCCAAATTCAAGAATTTCAAACCAACGTAATTTTACCGCTCGAAGGAGATATAGAAACAGTAAGAGGAAATTACAGAATGAATACCAAGCGAAATGTGAGAAAAGCAAGTTCACATTCGTTAAAAATTGATACGGAATTAAATTACAACGATACCATAGAATTGTTTCAAAAAAATAGAGGCAATGAATTACAGGTTTTTAACCACGATGATTATGAACTGTTAAGTACGCTCCTAAAAGCGGCCGAATTGAATAACAAAATTATGAGCTGGGGAACGCGCATAAATGGGGTAGTAACTGCAGGGGCTATTTTTCTTAAAAGCCATGGGCGCTATGTCTTTTTGTTCTCCGGTCAAAATGAAGAAGGCAGAGCTAATCAGGCACTAACATTTTTGATTGACCAATTCATTGAGAAACATTTAGACAGTAATTTAATTCTTGATTTTGAAGGTTCTTCCAATGCTAACTTAGCTAGATATTATAAGGGCTTTGGAGGCAAAGAAGAAAAATATATTACCTGCAAAGTAAATAGATTGCCTTGGTATCTCAGCTTTTTGAAAAAATAGCCGCCCTTGATACATCTTATTTCTCCCAAAAAAGCAAAATTATCATCATAGACATTCCATCTATTGTTGTGGCTTAAAGAATATAACATCAATTTTACTTAAAAATAAAGGCTGTTTTTCTGTCATTGACAGAGCAGATTTAGCCATGAATTGCTGTATATTGCAAGTAGATAAGCAGGTGTGAAAATGACACATAGAAGGCATTAGAAATATGAGAATAAGTTGGGAAGTAATTGTTGTTTTTTTTACAAGTGCGATTAAATTTTTACCTGCGCCATTTGCTGCCGCTGGATTAGGTATGTCTTATTGGCAAGCTTTTTTTTTAGTAGGGCTAGGAGGAACCATAGGTGTTTCTTTGTTCTACATATTGGCAAAAACATTGTTCACAAAAAAGAAAAAAAAGTCAACCAAAAAAATATTTACCAAATTCAATAGGTCAATTATTAAAGTAAAACAGCGTTTTGGGCTGGTAGGTATTGTATTAATAACACCTCCATTAATTTCAATCCCAGTAGGGTCTATTATTGCTGTGAAGTTCTATAAACATAGAAAAGATGTACTTCCTATGCTCTGGTTATCAGTTTGGTTTTGGAATGTTATCTTAACAACTGCTGTTCACCAAACAATGTCATTGTTTTGATTAAGAATAAAAAACATATATTTTTTGATTTAGATAGAACCATTTGGGATTTTGATAAAAATGCTAAGGAAACTATCTTTGAATTATATGATGATCTTGAATTACGAAAAAAAGGGATAGACTCACCCCTCATTTTTTTTGAGGCTTATGAAAAAATAAATGACTGGTGTTGGTATGAGTATCGAATTGGAAGGCTCGCTAAGCATGAGTTGCGGACTATTCGTTTTGAAAAAACCTTAGAAGAATTTTTTATCACAGATGTAGTTCTTGCCGACCGTTTGGGGACTAATTATTTAAAAATCTGTCCATTAAAAAAAAACTTGATTAAAGACGCTCACTTCGTCCTTTCATCACTTGTCAAAAAATACACCTTACACATTATCACTAATGGTTTTAATGAAATACAACATATAAAACTTCAAACTTGTGATCTTAAAAAATACTTCTCTGAAATCATAACTTCAGAAAGAGCAAAATCAAAAAAACCGTTTAAAGCTATTTTTGATTTCTCCTTACAATTGACCAATGCTAACATTGAAGAGTCAGTTATGATAGGGGATGATTATGAAGCAGATATAAATGGAGCTTCTTTAATAGGGATGGATAGTATTTGGTTTAATGAAAAAGGCCAAAAAAAATCCCCACTAAAAAATAGCAGGGAGATTAAAAGCTTGAAAGAATTACTTCCTATGTTTTTAGATTAGCTAAAAGTACCAATAACAGATTGTTGTCCTTTTACTTTGTCACCAATCTTAACTTTCAATTTTGTATCCAATGGTAAAAGAAGATCTATTCTTGAACCAAATTTTATAAAACCAAACTGGTCTGTTTGCTTAGCATGTTCGTTTTCTTTGGCGTAATAAACGATACGTCTTGCAACAGCACCTGCTATTTGTCTAAACAACACCTCTTTTTTGTTGATAGCATGTTCAACGACAATGGTTGTTCTTTCGTTATCTGTACTCGATTTTGGATGCCAAGCTACCAAGAATAATCCGGCATGGTATTTCGCATACTTCACGATACCACTAATTGGAAACCAGTTGACGTGTACGTTAAGTGGAGACATGAAAACAGAAACCTGAATTCGTTTGTCATTAAAGTATTCGTGCTCGTGTACTTCTTCAATAGCTACTACTTTTCCGTCTGAAGGACAAACGATGCTATTGTCATCAACGGTAACTAAACGGCTAGGTACTCTAAAAAATTGAATCACTAATCCCATGAACACTAAACTAACAACGCCAATACTGATAGTAATCGCATGAAATTCGATAGGAATTAGCAAATGAGTAAGAATATTCAAAACCACCAATATGGCAAGGGTGGTTAGCATGATGGTGGTACCTTCTTTATGGAGTGTCATGTTTTTATAAATTTTGTGCGAAGATAATTATTTATCTTACTATTAGGGAGCAAAAATAATAATAGGTGAAAGCAAAGGGTGCCGCTAGCAAAACACCATCTAAACGATCAAGAATACCTCCATGTCCTGGTAGCATCTTACCAGAATCTTTCATGTTTAATTCTCTTTTTAACGCGCTTTCTACTAAGTCGCCGTATGTGCCTGTTAAAGCAATGACACCTACAAAGCCAATATCAAATAGGTATTGTTGTTTTCCAAGGTAATGAGCACTCACAACAGCTGCAATTAAACTAAGTATGATACCGCCAATTAATCCTTCCCATGTTTTTTTTGGTGAAATTCTTGGGAATAATGGTTTTTTACCAAACGCTCTCCCCGAAAGATATGCTCCGGTGTCGTTAACCCACATGGTTACAAAAAACAATAATACGTAATAATAGCTGTGAATATAAGACTCAGCTTGTAAAAGCGAAATACATAAGAGCGGAACAATAATGATAAACCACCCCAGTAAACTTTTGCTTACGAATGTCAAAAAGCTTCCTGAAGGAGCATAAAGAGTGCCAATAGCAAGTATTGGGAAACTTAATAGGAGTAAGGGCCAAAAAGACCAATAACCGGGGGATTGCACACAGGACAATGTGTAGGTCAGTAATAGGCTACCCAATAGAATAGCCAGAGTTAGGATGTTTCTGCGGTAATTGTTTTTATACCAATTGAAATATTCAGATAAGCATAACACACCAAAAAGCCATAATAGGCCATTGAGTGCCAAAGGCGAATGCATTACACACGCAACAACAATGGCTACAAATACAGAGCCTGTTATTGCTCTTAACAACATATTATTCATTTTCTAATATATGTTTTGCTTTTAAGACATTTGACTGGTGAACATATATTTCTGCCTCACCAAAAGTGTGATATGAAGAATCCTGCTTGTTTAGCAGGATTCCTTCAATATTATTGTCTAATAAAAGTTGATTTATAAGTTCTACTTTCGGAACAAAACTATTTTTATAAATACAAACCCAATCCTTTTCCATTATGCCTTTGTTTCTGTTGGCAGCTCAGTTTCTTTTTCACTTTCTTTAGCAGGAGTAGTATCGGTAGATTCACCAGCTTCAATAGCTATTGTTTCTTCTTCCACAACAGTTTTTGGTTTTCTTGTAAATTCTCTAACAACAGAAGCAAAGGGTCTCTCTCCAAAAATTTTCACTAAATCTTCTTTAAATATAACTTCATCTTCTAACAACTTATCGGCTAATGCGATTAGTTTTTCTCTGTTTTCTTCCAACAATTTAAGCGCTCTGTCATATTGATTGTCAATAATTCCTTTTACTTCTTCATCAATAATTTGAGCCGTATTTTCAGAGTAAGGTTTAGTAAATCCGTATTCAGATTGTTGAGAATCATAATAACTGATGTTTCCTATCTTATCATTTAAGCCATAAATCTTCACCATGGCATATGCTTGCTTAGTCACTTTTTCTAAGTCACTTAACGCACCTGTAGATATTTTGTTAAACATGATTTTTTCAGCAGCTCTACCTCCTAAGGCAGAACACATTTCATCTAACAATTGCTCTGTAGTAGTAATTGATCTTTCGTCTGGTAAATACCAAGCAGCACCTAACGATTGTCCACGAGGAACAATGGTAACTTTAACTAAAGGATGTGCATGTTCTAGCAACCAACTAATAGTTGCATGTCCAGCCTCATGAAAAGCAATAGAACGTTTTTCATCTTGGGTGATAAGCTTGTTCTTTTTCTCCAGTCCTCCAACAATTCTATCAACGGCATCTAAAAAGTCTTGTTTTTCAACCGCTTTTTTCTTTTTACGAGCAGCTATCAAAGCAGCTTCGTTACAAATATTTGCAATATCTGCACCTGAAAAACCGGGTGTTTGACGCGCCAAAAATTCAACGTCTAAGGCAACTTCTAATTTTAAGGGTTTTAAATGAACTTCAAAGATTTCTTTTCGCTCATTCAAGTCAGGCATGTCAACATATATCTGTCTGTCGAAACGTCCAGCTCTCATCAATGCTCTATCCAAAACATCAGCACGGTTGGTCGCTGCTAGAATGATAACACCACTGTTGGTGCCAAAACCATCCATTTCGGTTAGCAATTGATTCAGCGTGTTTTCACGCTCGTCATTAGATCCATAACTGGCGTTTTTCCCTCGGGCTTTACCAATAGCGTCAATTTCATCGATAAAAATAATACTTGGTGATTTTTCTTTGGCTTGCTTGAATAAATCTCTCACTCTCGAAGCTCCAACACCTACAAACATTTCAACAAAATCAGAACCTGATAAAGAGAAAAACGGCACCTGTGCTTCACCAGCAACAGCTTTAGCAAGCAATGTTTTACCTGTTCCCGGAGGGCCGACAAGCAAAGCTCCTTTAGGAATTTTAGCTCCTAATTCTGTGTATTTTTCAGGACTTTTTAAAAAGTCAACAATTTCTTGAATTTCTTCTTTTGCTCCTTCGAGTCCAGCTACATCGTTGAAGTTGGTATTGGTGCTTTTTCCTTTGTCAAATAGTTGGGCTTTACTTTTCCCAATATTAAACAATTGACCGCCAGGGCCGCCGCCGCCGCCACCAACTTTTCTCATGACAAACATCCAAATGGCAATCATGATAACTAAGAAGATGATCCATTGAAATATTTCTTTTCCCCATTCGTCACGGGTTTTGAAGTCATACTCCAACTCAAATTCTTTGTTCCAACGTTGAAGATTAGCTGAAAACTCTTCTTTTCCAGGGCCAATTTCGAAAATGTAATGAGGTCCTTTGCTACTGGCTTCACCCATCATTGGGTTTTTAATTTTTTTGCTGTGTGGTTCGCTTGTCAAACGATCTTGACGCACATATACCTCTGCAAATTTCTCATTATAAACCATTACTCGGTTAATGTCGCCTTGCTCAACCATGTTTCTGAACTCTGAAGGAGAAATATGGCTCAATGAACTGCCAGCATTAAACAGGTTGATGGAAATAAGAATTAATCCAACGATGGCATAAATCCAATAAAAGTTGAATGGTTTTTTTCCTTTACCATCTTTCTTTTTTTGGTTTCCGCCAATAGGTGAATTTTTTTTAGGTTGTTTGATATCGCTCATATTATATTTTGTCAGTCGGTGAAATCGTGTTAGGAATATTTTTTAGATCGGCATCAGCCCATAACCCTTCCAGGTTGTAATATGTTCTTTTTTGTTCGTGAAAAATATGGACAACCACATTAACGTAATCTAGCAAAATCCATTCGGCATTTGAACCACCTTCTTTGTGCCAAACCATTTCGCCCAATTGTTCTTTCGCAACTTTTTCAACCGCATCGGAAATAGCAGATACTTGCGTAGTAGAGGCACCATGACAGATGATAAAATTGTCAGTGACAGCACTATTAATTTTACTCAAATCTACGTGAACAATGTTATGTCCTTTTTTATCCAAAACCGCTTGAATAACAAGGTTGATTAATTCTAATGGGTTGTTTTTCACTAAGCGTTAAAAATATGTATTTTATTTGTAAACAAAAGTAGTTAATTAAGAGGGTTATTTAACTACCTGATTCATACAAATCAAACATTCAATTTGAAAAAAACAACTTACCATATTAGCGAAAGAAGTGATTATCAATTAATTGAATTGTTGACCATAGATTCTACTAACAATTACGCTGCCACGATAGCTCCTGAACAACTAGTGTCAGAGTTTACTGTTATTATGGCGTATAATCAGACAAATGGGAAGGGACAACGCGGTAATAATTGGGAAACGGAAGCTGGAGAGAATTTGACAGTATCGGTGATTACATCCAATTTAGGTGTACGTATTGATGAACAATTTGTTATTTCTATGGTTGTTGCTTTATCCATTCACGATCTGCTAACTCTACATATTAAAGCTCCTGTTTTTGTGAAATGGCCAAATGATATTTATGTTAATGAAAATAAAATTGGTGGGATTTTAATCGAAAACAGCATTAGTCAAGCAGCTATTAACAAATCTATCATTGGTTTGGGATTGAATGTGAATCAAACTAACTTTCCATCAGTTTTGAAAGCAACATCCATGAAGAACGAAACGGGGAAACCTGTCGCCTTGTTAGACATACTTGATCAATGGATGATTTGTCTTAAATCAAGGTTAAGCAATTTAAATTTTATGGAAGTAAAAGCAGATTACTTAAACAAATTACTAGGCAGAGGCATAAGTGAACAATACATTTACAAAGACAACATCATTGAAGCGACAATCACAGATGTGAACAAACAAGGTAAATTAGTTTTGATAACAGCAGGCGGCAAAAGAATTGAATCAGATTTAAAAGAAATAACAAGATTATGAAATATGTATTGATAAGTTTCCTTTGTTTTTCTCTTGCAGGATATGCTAGTGAACCCATAATGTTAAGCACAACGACAGGAAAGTTGTATGGAGAATTGATTGTGGCTGCTGAAAACCCAACTGGTGCCGTGGTGTTGATTGTTGCAGGTTCAGGTCCAACTGATAGAGACGGTAATAGTGCTATGATAGCAGGAAAAAGCAACAGTTATAAAATGATAGCTGAAGGACTTGCCGAAAAAGGAATATCTAGCCTGAGGTATGACAAAAGAGGAATAGGTCTGTCGAAATCCGCTTTGGAAAAAGAAGAAGATTTAACCTTTGAAGTATTGGTGAATGATGCATTGGAGTGGATTAAATTGTTGAAATCCGACACACGCTTTCAACAATTCTATATTCTTGGGCATAGTCAAGGAGCATTGGTTGCAACAGTAGCTGCTTCAAA
The DNA here is from genome assembly GCA_047634195.1 of Flavobacteriales bacterium. Lineage (GTDB taxonomy): Bacteria > Bacteroidota > Bacteroidia > Flavobacteriales_D > Luteibaculaceae > JBLIDJ01. The sequence goes on along the minus strand of JBLIDJ010000002.1, from coordinate 25,025 downwards.
AGATAGCTTGAATGGTGTTATTAGTCTTTCAGGCACGTCTTTGTCGGCCGATGAAATAATGGAATCACAATTGAAAGGATTGCCAGAAGGACTTGATGTAGAAGCAAAACAGATATTACAAAACCTACGTGAAGGGAAAACAACCAAAGATGTAACCATGTTTTTGGTTAATGTTTTTAGACCAAGTGTGCAACCTTTTATCATGTCATGGATGAATTACACACCAAAAGAATATGCAAAAAACATAAGTATTCCTTTGTTGGTTTTACATGGTGAAACAGATATTCAACTACCAGATTGGCATGCTGACAGTTTGGCTGCGCAAAATAGTGCTTATGCTAAGTTATTTAAGGTATCTGGAATGAATCACGTACTTAAAGATGCGCCTATGCGTCGAACGGAAAATATGGCAACGTATGGCAATCCAGATTTAAAACTTTCTGCTGGATTGGTGGATGTGATGGTAAGCTTTATAAAATCAACCATGTACAAAAAGTAAAATGAGGCAAGTTGAAATTTGCTCTCAGAATACTTCACACAAAGAATAAGTGATTAAAGCTCTTCGCTAACGGCTGTTAATCTATCAGCAATAAAATCAAACAAATTCTTTAATGGTTTTTCAACCATCATTTTTAAGAAAGAGTTTATCTCTGCTTCACACAGTTGCGAGACAACTGTTTTCCCATCTTCTTCCTTTAAAGAAATAGTAAGAGTGAAAGGGAAAGGTGTTTTTGGAGAAGATTTTATGACAATTTGGTTAAATTCAGTTTTAGAAAAAAGATCTAATCCAATATGTGCAGAACCTTGAATTTTAAAAGAGCAACTATTTTCGTTTGATTCCCAGTTGGATAATTTATCCATAGGCAACAAAAACTCAAAATGGTTTAAGTCAATAATATAATTAAAGACTTTTTCAGCTCCTTTGTTTAACGTTACTGTCTTGCTTTCAATGTTGGTCATGATTGTCTTATTTACCCCATTTAGATGGATTTTCTCTCCAATCTTTTAAGGTTTCAATTTTTTCTGAACTAATATATTCTAAGCTAACTGCTTGTTCAATCAATTGATTGTAATCGGTAAGTGTATGCAACTTGATACCTTCTTTTTTGAAAGCGGTTTCAGAAACTTGAAAACCGTAACTGAAAATGGCAACCATGCCTTTTACATTACATCCAAGTTCTTTTAATGCTGCTACAGCCTTTAAACTACTATTTCCAGTTGATATTAAATCTTCAATAACAATCACTGATTGTCCAGACTCAATAACACCTTCTACCATGTTTTGCATGCCATGACCTTTTGCTGCAGATCTAACATACACAAATGGCAATCCTAATTCTTGAGCTACTAAAGCACCAATAGCTATTCCTCCAGTGGCAACACCAGCAATAACATCAGGCATTGTAAACTCTGATTCAATAATTGTAGTAAATTGCTGGCGGATAAAAGTTCTTATCTCAGGATAAGACAACGTTTTTCTGTTATCGCAATATATGGGCGATTTCCATCCAGAAGCCCATTCAAATGGCTTTTCTGGATTTAATTTTACAGCTTTAATTTTTAGTAACGACTCGGCTACTTTTAGTCCCGCTTCAACATGCTTATTCATGCGCGCAAATGTATAAAGTTTTCATCAACGACCGACCTATAATTTTTGTCTCATTACAAGAAAGGTTGAAATTATCTTCATTATCAATTGAATATCAAGACCTTAACGGTATAGAATTAATTCAATTAGTGAGTGAATCACTGAATAAGAAATGCAATTATGACATGGTTGTTATACGAAGCACTGATTTAGAAGAAAGTTTCAACTCGTTTAAAAGCTTGTTTAAGATAGTAGAAGCTGCAGGAGGATTAGTTTCTTCAGGGAAAAATAAGTTGCTATGGATTCATAGACTTGGGAAATGGGATTTGCCCAAAGGTAAAATTGAAGAAGGGGAGTCTAAAGAAATTGCAGCCGTAAGAGAGGTGGAAGAAGAATGTGGTATTACAGATATTGAGTTGAAGCAATACTTGTGTACTACGTATCATATGTATCAGCAAAATGGCAAACAGATATTAAAGCCAACCTATTGGTATCAAATGAAAGTTGAAGGCGAGCCAGAACTTACGCCTCAATTAGAAGAGGATATATTAGAATGTTGTTGGTTTAGTGAGCAAGACATGAATACAACAGCACTGACCAATACTTACAGTGCGATCAAAGAAGTATGCGGAGCATTATCTAGGGGCTACTGAAAAGGTCAGAAAAACGACCAATATGAGGCGACAAAACGAAGCCGTATAGTAATACTGCGAGTTGAAGGCAACGAAATAGAGGGCCTTTTTCTGGTTAACGAACAAAAAGTACAAGGTTTTTGTTCGTTTTCACTCAATAACCTTGTGTTTTGTACTTGGAAAAAGCTGTAAATATTTGAATAACAAAACTGTAAGTGTTATTCAGTAGGCTCTATTTGCCAGGAACAAACCTTCTGATAGGATGTAATTTTCGTTGAATTTGAGAGAAATAAGGTTCTATACCATTACCTGGTGATTTGGTGAATGGCATGTTGTGATTTCCTTCGCTGTCAATCAAAAAATAATTTGGGACGGTTCTCAAGTCATAATTTTCTTTTAAGAAAATATTATTACCAGCATATAAAATAGTCCAATCATATTCAGGATTTTTCTCTAAAAACGCAAGCATATCTTTTTTGTCATTATCTATCGATATGGACACAAATACAATGTCTTTTCCATACTGCTCATGTAATTCCTTCATCACAGACATTTGTCTTAGACAATCGGTACACCATGTTGCCCAAAAACCTAAATAAACATATTTACCTTTAAAATCATTCAGGCTAATGAGTTTGTTACGTTTGTCATAAAGGGCAAAACTAGGCGCAGGATAACCTTTTTCGAATTGCGTAATACTAGCAAATAGCTTTTTTGCTAGGTCTTTATTTTCTTGAAAACGACAAAGCTCTTGTGCCAGTTTTAAAATATTTATAATACCATCTTTACTACAGTAATTGGTTTTAGAAAGGTCTTTTAATCCATTCAAAATAACCAATTCGGCTAATTGAACATTTTTCAAAAAATCGTCCTGCAACATGGTTGCTATTAAGGCATTGTAGCTGTGTTGATAATCTATAGCACTTAATACTTCTTCTTTGTTTCGTTTAATGTCAGACTCATAAAGATAATTCTGGTAGAACAATCGTATAAAACTAACATAAGACGAGTGCCTGTACAAAATAGGTTTATTGAAGATGTAAGATTCGTAAATACCTTTTTTGTTGACAGGAGAATTTAGCTTTAAGGAAGCCAAAGAATACATCACATGATTTTTAAAATAAGCGTGATCTATCTTCGTGTAGATTGAATCAAGTTGTACTTGAAAGGTGTCAACTAGGGCACTGAAATTTTTAGAGATAAGACTTTTTTTATGCCTTGCTATAAATGACACGTATCTCCTTTCAAAATCATTTATTAAGCTGTTAATGTCTTGAGTCGATAAATTATTGATGAGTAAATCTACCTGATTCGTATTGTTGATTGTTAATGCAATACTATCATTGAGTGCAGGGAAAATAATTTCATAATTACCTTCTGGTTGCACAAACATTGAAGCATTAATGTATCCTATTCTAAAAAAAATAGGTTCGCAATTATCAATCGTAAGATTTAATTCAAAACCCCCGTCTTTGTTAATAATGGCTGTTTGTAAAATCTCAAAATTCTTATTGAAAAAATCGTTGTAGTGATACGATGCAATTTCTTGGCCGGCGTAATGTTTTGCATTTCCGTGAATGGTTACATTAAACGCCCATATTGGCAATTGAAGAAATGCAAATATTAAAACTAAAAAATACTTATTCATAAGACTAGTAAGTTATGGTAATTGCGTCTGGGACAAACTGTTCGACCTTGGCTTTGTTTTTTATTAATTCTCTTACAATACTGGCATTAATTGCTGAGTATATTTTATTAGTAAACAAACAAATGGTTTCAATTTCAGGTCTTAAATCTTGATTCATTTGTGCAATGTTTTGCTCAAACACAAAGTCGTTCGTGTTTCTTAATCCCCTTAGAATGAAGTCCGCTTTATTTTTTTTACAGAAATCTACTGTCAATCCTTCATAGGTGTGCACCTGTATTTTGGATTGGTTTTTGAAAGTTTCTTGCAACCATGATTTACGTTGTTCCAAAGAAAACAAATAGCTTTTAGTGGTGTTAACACCAATTGCCAATATGATTTCGTCAAACAGCGGTAAGGCTTTTAAAATAACGGCTTCATGACCCTTTGTTATTGGGTCGAAAGAACCGGGGAAAACTGCAATGCGCTTGTTCATAATGCTAAGATAAAAACCTCGTTGTGTTATTCCTATTTGTGTTCAAAGAAAGCAAAAGTAACGTGCCCATATGTTTTTACTTCAGTACACAATTCGTGCTTAGAAAAATCATTTTCTGGGCCATGTTCTAGGATTAATAGGCCTTCTTCCCGTAAAATATTTGCGGCAAATATTTTGTCAGGAATCGTGTCTAAATCTCTTAAATCAAAGGGAGGGTCTGCAAAAATAAGGTCAAAGGTTTCGGGTGTTTTTTTTAGGAATCTAAAAACATCGAACTGCAACATACGTAAGTTATCTATCCCGAACTCTTTGGCAGTTTTGTTAATAAACCTTCTTGACCATTCATTTTGATCGACACTAATAACCGTGTTTGCACCACGAGAAACGAATTCGTAGGATATGCTTCCTGTACCTGCAAATAAATCTAACACATCTATTTCGTGTAAGTCAACTCTATGCGTAAGGTAGTTGAACAAACTTTCTTTACCAAAATCGGTTGTAGGTCTTGACTGAAATCCTTTGGCTGGGTGTATTTGTCTTCCTTTTAACTTACCGCTAATTACTCGCATTGTTCAATGAGTTTAAAAAATTAAAAAGATATGACTCCGACAACTCATCACTTGATGAGTCGGTTAAATAGGATACTTGTTTAAAATAGGCCTGTATACTTTCTCTAATTTCCAAATAATGCTCGGCAATTAAATGTATGGTTAATCCTGTCGGTTGAATTTCGTTTATTTCACAATAACTCAGCAGGGCAAATAAAACGCTTTGAGGTTGATCGTAGGTGGTCCAAGAACTCAATTGGTTATCTGATTTAGTGTCAAATAATAATAACTGATTTTCAAAAACGATTACAACAAGATCCTCTTTTACAAGGTTAGCCTTTGAAACTAGAGTAGGAGCCCATTGCACGTTTTTATAGGTGCTAATAATCAATTTGTATAAGGAGTTTGGAACACCAAAAATCCATTTGTTTTTAGAATCCACCGTCGTTAAAACAGTATGATTTAATTGATCACCAGCAACATGAGTTAGCATATTTTCATCTTCGTTTGACTCTAACCATACAATGGGTGTTATTGCCAAATCGGGTAGACAAACATGCACAATGGTTTTTCCGAAAAGATGATTTAATGCTTCAGAATGACTAAACGCCTTTTTAAGTTGCTGTTCATTGTCCAGCGATAATTGATGATGTTCGCCAGCAAGGATACGGTTTTGGTTGTCTTTAATTAACGCAATTAGGGTTCCTGGTGCTACCAACAAAAAAAGGGTATAACCAGCAGTGGCTTCAGAATCAAAAAGCTGATTCATGAAGCCACTAACGTATGTTAAAGATAAATGAGAGTTACTCTCCTTTCCAGTTTCCATTGGTCGATGCGTCAGTTAGTGAGCCTACCATAAGTGTGTCGTAAGGATTAAAAGGGCGAGGGTTAAATGGGCGTGGGTCTTTCAATATAAAAACAGGAACTCTTGCTCCAGCAGATTTTTGAATCATACCCGTTTCCATAATAAACTGCTCCTTTGAAAACGGAGAGTAAGCAAACGAATCAAGATTAAACGGTAAGGTTCTATCCGCTTGGTCGTTGCTTTCAGTAAAAATTGCTTTCAAGACAGAAACATACAAAGTATCTCTTACGATAATCCCTAAATCCAATGCTTCCAATTCCGATAAAGTATCAGGAACAGTACCAATAGCCTTAACGATAGGAAGTTCACCTTCTTTAATAAACCGAACTAAAGAATCTAAGGTTGGCGCGTAATCTAAGGTTACTTCTTTATGAGCTAGTTGTGCTGTTCTAATGTCAACCATACGCTGAATAACACTAGTATCCACCACTTTTTTGCGAGCAATGTTATCTAAATCACTACTTACAGATTGATAATCTAAGTAAATGAACAAGGCACATAAAACAGCTAATCCAGCAACTAAACCTTGTTGCATCGATTTGGCAATTTTATCGAAAGCATAAAGCAATGAAACAGTACCGGCTGCCAATACGGCAAGAGAGGCTGCGAAAAACAATCCATTTTGATTGTTAACAATAGCAATAATAAAAGTGTATAAACCAGTTACTAGCAATAGTATCGGGAATAAAAACTTTCCAGGTTCGTTTTTAATTTTATCCATTTTAACGTCGTGATTATTAGGTTGCACAAACATACAATTTTTTTAATATCACACCCATATTACCGATAATCCTTCCTTTATTTTTCATGTGTGTGATTCTTTACTTTATTCAACTACTAGTTTTTATGCATGATTCGACTGCAATAAAAGTTTTAAAAGTTATAAAGCCAATGTATCTTTGACCCAATATGGATAGCGGTATAAAAAGCATTACTCAATACTTATCATTTGACCCGACTGAGGATCAACAGTATGCTATTTATGCGTTAGAACGATTTCTATCAAGCAAAAAAAACAACTGCACACTCATCTTAAAAGGCTATGCAGGTACTGGTAAAACAACACTAGTTGCAACACTTAACAAATACTTGGATCAGTTTAACATCAAAACAGTTTCTTTGGCTCCAACGGGAAGAGCTGCCAAAGTATTGTCGAAATACAGTGGGAAAAGAGCAACAACGATACACAAACACATTTATACACGAGTGCCTTTAGATCATGGCGGCTGGTTTTTTGAGTTAAAAGAAAACAAATCATCCAACACCGTTTTTATTGTCGATGAAGCTTCCATGATAGGAGGGGAAGAAAGCGATGGGCTTAGACCGGGTAAAAGCTTAATGGAAGATTTGTTCACATATGTCTTTGAGCGTAAAGGATGCAAATTATTATTCGTAGGAGATGAAGCCCAATTGCCTCCCGTTGGGTTGTCAGAAAGTCCTGCGTTGGATGTGCAATATTTGTTGGATTATTATGGAGGAACAATAGCCGGAGTAAAATTAACAGAAGTAGTTCGACAAGCATCACAATCAGCAATTCTCAGCAATGCTACTCATGTCAGAGATTCATTGGCCAATCATGATTGGAATATAAAGCTGACTCCTAGTTCCGATGTTGTATTTGTTTCTGGAAATGAGTTTATGGAAACATTCGAAACGCAGCTGGATAGGCTAGGGAAAGAAGAAGTGGTGTTTATTACAAAATCGAACAAAACAGCTAACCTGATTAATGAGCAAATTAGAAGAACCATACTTTGGCGAGAAGATCAATTGGAAGTAGGCGATTTTCTGATGGTAGTGAAAAACAACTATTACTGGATGGAAACCATCAAACGTAAAAATGATTTTATTGCCAATGGTGAGACCATGGAAGTTGTAGCTATTGATAAATTTGAAAGCAAATATGGATTTAACTTTGCTACTGCTTGGGTGAAATTGCTCGATGGTACAGAAGAAATAGAAATGGAAGTTAAGTTGTGGATAGATGCACTGACAGTGGAAGGCCCGTCTATGCCAGATAAAGCCTATCAACAATTACTGTCAGCCATAAAAGCCGAAGATGTCTTGAAAGAAAAAGAAGGAAATCAAGCTTCTATATTTGCAAAAAATGAATACTTGCAAGCCTTACAAGTAAAATTTGCATATGCTCTTACTTGTCACAAATCACAGGGTGGACAATGGAACTCTGTGTTTGTAGAGCATGGGTATGTGACCGAAGAAATGGTGAACGATGAATGGCTGCGTTGGTTATATACAGCCATTACTCGAGCAACCAAAACGTTATACTTAGTTAATTTCCAATCTTTTCTGCTGAAGGAGTGACCTTTACTTGATCAGACACCATGTTTAATCGCATGTTGCACACAAGTTCAATTTCTTCGCCTACGGCAAAAGATTTCGCAGCTGAAGCAATGTTCCATTTCAAGCCAAAGTCGTAACGATTAATCATTGCCGATAATTTAAATCCAGCTTTTGTGATGCCGTCCATTGGGTCTAAAATTGTTCCACCATGTTTTAGATCTAACGTAACAGATTTTGTGATGCCATTGATGGTCAAATCATTTTAAAGCTTGTATTCAGACCCTTGTGTTTTTCTAACACGGGTGTTTTTAAACACCCTATGAGGATGTTTGCTTGTGTTGAAAAAAACCGGAATATTTTAGATGTTTGTCTTTTTCTTGATTATTCGTATTGATACTAGCAGTGAATACAGCTAGTGATACATCAGCATTACTGAAATTCTCGTCATTTATACTGGTTACATTTCCAGTAAACTTTAGGAATTTCCCAGTAACTTCGGAAATTACTAGGTGCGTTGCGTTAAAGCCAATGGTAGTATGAACTGGGTCAAAAGACCAGTGAGTGTCTTGGCTAGTGGAAATGGTTGCAACTGCCAAGCAACAGAATAAAGTTATTATGCATTTCATCGTAGTAAGTTTTACATGAGACTTATGGATAATTCATATTTTTGTACTTTCCTTGAAATTACTAGCATAAGTTTTGAAAGGCAACTGTATTTTGTTAAAACGGCATTAATTATAATAACACAGCGATATGAGCACATTAAAAAACATCATCATTATTGCAGGATTACAATGTTTGGTAGTCGCAGCAAACGCCCAAGAATCAGGCTTTAATTACGGCACGCGTTTCGCGATTGGGGAAGCCAGCATTAAGTCAGAAGGATTCGATAATTTAGACGGAAAACTTTTTATAGGTGGTGGTATTGGTACCGAGTATAGATTTAGCCCATTGCTAAGCCTTATGACTGATTTTTTGTTGACAAGCAAAGGAGGAAGAGGGACTGGAAAAATAGTAGAGCAAAACGTGGGTTTTATTGGTAATAACACGACTACATACGAGTACGATGAAAGAGTAGATCTTTTAAGTGTTGAAATTCCTGTGATGGTTAAGATAGGTGTCGGGTCAGAAGATTTTCATGCGGGTATTTTCGCGGGTCCTGGTATTAATTTTAATCTAGTGGGTGTTTCGTCAAGAAACTTTGAAGATGATAATTATAACGAAGATAATGGGTACGTGAACAAAGAATTTAAGGATAGAGAAACCACAGAATATAGTTTCACCTATGGTATAGGAGCTTCGGTAGTTGCTAATAATGGAAATATGTTTTCGTTAGACGTCCGAAGAAGCGATGGATTTACGGACTTCGGAACATTGAACGGAAAAGGCATGCGTAGTGAGTATATAGCCGTCTCTATTGCCTATACTTTGTAAGCACCGTATTCTTTTCTGAATTTTATGGTTGGAAGAATTGCTCTCACCAGCATCCAAACAAAAAAGGCTAACCATACTCCTGTGATGTTCCATTGTAGGTAATGGCCTGTCATAATAAGTGGTATAAAAGCAAACACGGTAGCGTAAAACAATAAATTCCTTAAAAACTTAGCTTCACCCAATCCTTTAAATATTCCATCATAGACAAATGCTAAGGCATTGATGGGTTGGGAAACAATAACCAGCCAAAAAATACTGTTAAACACCTGATGTACCGCTGGATCGGGAGTGAACATAGCTACTACTTGTTGGTAGAAGATGAGGTAGACTAAGCCCAATACTGTGCCAGCCAATACACCTACCAAACTTAATTTTTTGGCTAATAATCGCAATTGTCCATATTGTTTTTGACCAAGGAATAAACCAGACATGGCGTTGCCAGCATTGGCAAATCCATCGATGAAAAAAGCAGAGAACAACCAAATATTCATAGCTATGGTATGCGCTGCAATAACGCTAGTGCCATAGAGGGTGCAAAATTTGTTGGATAAAAAATAAGCGATGTTTAGCAAAATGGTTCTTGCAAACAAATTGGAACTAAGACCAATCAAGTTTTTTAATCCAGGATGACTTTTTAATTTCCCGAAAACAGAGAAAGGTGTTTTGTTGGTTAGGTACCAAAATGCCATGAGTACCATAACAACTTGTGCTGTAACACTGGCATAAGCTGCTCCCATAATACCAAAAGATGGGACAAATCCTTCAATTCCATAAACCAATACGATGTTCAAAATTAAATTAAGCACACTTCCCGAAATGGCAATTTTCATGGCCCATACGGTGTTTTGTAATCCTCTAAAAATACCGAAGCAACCAAAAGTGATGAGTGCCAAGGGGAAACCAAAAGACCTGATTTTAAAATACTCCACACACATGTCGAGAAGCTCGCCTGATGCCGAGTACGATTCGAAAATGGAGCGCGCAAAAATAAAGGTGATGATGAGAAAAATACTCCCTAATACTAGATTCAATAAAATGGAAAGAGGTACTAAGTTTTTAAGTACGCTCAATCGGTTTTCGCCCTTGTGCTTAGAGACAATCGCAGAAATGGCTGTTTTAGTTTGACCTAAAACCCAAATAATAAGCAAATAAAATGATGTACCCAGACCTACTGCTCCCAATTCTACCGTACCCAAATGACCAATAATGGCATTGTCGGCCAATGAGATAAGTGGTTCTGCTATTCCGGCAAGAATGGCGGGGAAGGCAAGTTTGTTTATTTGTTTGTACACGCTATATTATGTTATCTATTGTGTGAAAAAGTTTGTCCAAAGGATGAAAATTAACAGGACAAAAATATTACAATTAATGGCTTTTGTAGGATTGATTTTGGAAAGGTCAAATAATTGAAAATAAAAAATATATCTTTATGCGTAAGTTATTAGCTGTATAAAAATGAAATTACTACCATTACTCTTATTACCTTTTATTCTTAGCGGCTGTTCAGAATTGGATCATAAATCAAATTTCACTGGTAATTGGTGGTTCTGTGATTCTAATCAGGGTGGATACGCTGAAATTTCTGTTACGGATTCAACGACAAGATATTTGTCATCTGAATTGTTCAATACTTTTCCTCTTCGGATAATTGAAAAAAACAAAAATAATATCTCGATTGAATCGGGTTTTGAAATCACTTTCCTTAGTGAAAACACAGCACTGTTGATTAATGAATATTCGAGAGATACTTTAAATAAGATTCAAGAAAATGTAAAGAAATTTGAAGATTATGAGTGTGATATGGGAATATCTCGTGCAGCATATGATAAAATTATTTGGCATGAATTCAGTATTAGGTCTCAGAAAACCAAACAAAAATGCTCTCCTGCAGTTCTGTATAAGATTAACAATAGACCAGCAACTGTTGGAACTTTAGATAGTTCGTTTTTCTTTTTTGAAAAACAAAAAGAAGTAGAAGTCGAATTCACCTATCATTATCGTATGTCGAATCTTCAAGAATCAACTTCAAAAATCGATACAACATTCATAACATATAATATAGATTCAAGTAGGGTGTTAATTGAATATTGTGATATTAGTGCTTGTAATGATGCTTTTAATATGAATGCTGATTTAGAAAGGAATGGGGAATTATACATTCATACTAACGCATTAAATTCTGGATGTTCTGATACATGTACGTTTAATTTCTATGTTTTACTAGAGGGTTTCTCAGGATTTGAGATTAAAAGTATAAACTTGAATAGTAAGGTAATATCAAATGATTTTCTAGTTATAAAAACAATGAATTGAATTATAGCAGAATAAATGAAAGGGATTGCTAAAACCCTACATCCAAATCAAACTTTTTCATCAGGTCAGCCAGGACGTTGTTTTTTTCCATCATAGCTTTTACCTTTTCTGTATCGGTATATAGTTGTGTGCTTTGCGCTTGTTCTTCAACCACCAATTCAAATTGAATCGCAAAATTTTGCAGTTTTTCCCGCAAAAAAACTAAAAACTCAGACCTAGATTCTTGCAATTCTGTCATTTGCACTAAGTTGTCACATTTTACTAGCAACTTATGGTCGTCTAGTATTTCTGGTTTGCGATTGCTCAATGTGCTGTAAAGGCTGTCTCGTTCGGCTTTTTTTATGATTTGCGCGTATGCATCCCACTGTGCAAACAAAGATTCTTGCGTGTATGCGTTGGTTGGCCCATGAATGTTGTCTTCATCAAACTCTTCTTCCTTGTTCTTTTTTGCTACAGGATTGAGAATAGCGTTAATGCTAACACTTTTTGTTTTGAGTTTTGATATGCCAGCTAACTTATTAGTCTTTTTAGGCGGTTCTTTTGCAGCTGTTAAAGATTTAACTTCTGGCGTTTTGTAGTCAGCTTTAGGTTCAGTAACTTCTTTAGGAGCGGTTGGCTTTGCAACTGCCTCAGTTGCAGCTACAGGTGTTTTGGTTGGGGGAATTGCTGTTTGAGTGTTACTTCTACTTGGCGGAGGAAGTATGGCTACTACTTTTTTTTTTCAGCACCTTCTGCTGTCAACGAGCAAAGTTGCATCAAGCATAGTTCAACCAATAAACGTTGGTTTTTAGTGGTTTTGAAATGTATGTCACATTCGTTGGTCAAACGCAAAGCACTTAGCAACCAATTGCCGTTCCATTGAGGAGCATGTTCTTGGTAGCGTTGTTTTAATTGATCAGACAATTCTAGTAACTTAATGGTGCTTGGATTTAAGCACACCATAATATTTCTCAAATGCTCTGCTAGACCAATAATGAATAAGTGTGCATCGAAACCATGGTTCAATACATCGTTTAGGATAAGTAAACCACTAGAAATATCTTGCTTGAGCATTGCTTCAGAAACTTTGAAGTAATAATCAAGATCCAAGACGTTTAAGTTTTCTATGACATTTTGATAGGTTAGGTTGCCGTCGGTAAACGTAACCAGCATATCGAACATAGATAAAGCATCTCTTAATCCACCATCTGCTTTTTGAGCAATAATATGCAACGCTTCAGGTACTACGCTTACTTTTTCTTTTTCAGCAATATAGGCTAGGTGAGTAGCCATGTCATTCACCGTGATTCTATTAAAATCAAAGGTTTGACACCTAGACAATATGGTAGGAAGAATTTTGTGTTTTTCGGTTGTTGCTAATATGAAAATAGCATAAGGTGGCGGTTCTTCCAGTGTTTTCAAGAAAGCGTTAAACGCTTGTGTAGAAAGCATGTGAACCTCATCAATAATATATACCTTGTATTGCTGTCCTGCTGATGGAGCAATTCTAACTTGGTCAATTAAGCTTCTGATATCTTCCACCGAGTTGTTAGATGCTGCATCTAACTCAAAAATATTGAGGTTTTCGTCATCAATAGAATCAAGCTCATGTAACTGATCTGGGTGATTTACTGCTTTTGCCAAAATACGAGCGCAGGTCGTTTTCCCAACACCGCGAGGGCCACAAAACAAAAAAGCTTGCGCTAGGTGATTGTTCTTGATGGCATTAACAAGAGTGTTGGTAACATTTTGCTGCCCCACTACTGATTCGAAAGTAGAAGGTCTGTATTTACGCGCAGAAACAATAAAGTTGTCCATTGGCGCAAATATACAGGTACAGTATAAATCTACCTAGTAATGTTAAAAAGTTGTGATGAAAATTTAAATTTCACAGACATTGATCGCTTTTTAAATTCCTTAATTATTTAAGGAGCTTCATTTTTAGGCTTATTGTCTTGAGGTACAACTACTGTATCTGTGTTTAAGGTTTCTGTGGTATTATTTTTCACTTTCAATAGCTGTCTTAATAGCTCTTCTAGTTTTTGTAAGGTTATTTTAGAAAATAATCCTGATAGGATGGCTATTCCCATTTGTTGATCAAAATTACCTTTGCCTAAAGATGCAGTTTCATCCTTTAATAAAAAAAACACGGCCAATGCTAAAAACGCTCCCGTAAACGGACGTAATAAATACCACCAAAGCCAGTTAAGTTTTATCTTCCCAGCTCCCACATAATCGGTAAACGAAGTAATCATATGAATGAGACTCCCTATAAATCCACACGTAACAATGAGTAAAATAGCTCTTTCTTGAGGCGAAATGTCTAAGTGGATGAATCCAAAAAGACGGTAAGTTGAATTGTCAGGATAAAGTAAGCATAAAAAATGTATGATAAATAAGGCTAGAATGGTGATGCCAATACCCATACCAGCTATCACCTTGCCTTGAGGATCTAATTTTTCCATAATAATAACAGTCTAAAAAATTAGTGCAATATATTAAAAAAAACACCAACGGTTAAAAATTTCTCATAAAACAGGTAGATAAAAGTGAGTGTGATGTTATTTGAATTAAATAAAATTTTATCTTTGCGGCCTTAAATAATGTAACAAACAAAACAAAATTATGAATCGTTACGAATCTGTTTTCATTTTAACTCCCGTTTTGTCTGAGGATCAGGCAAAGGAAGCAGTAGATAAGTTTTCTGGTTTTCTTAAAGAGCATGGTGGTAAAATCACCAATCAAGAAAACTGGGGTCTTAAAAAACTGGCTTACCAAATTCAAAAAAAATCAACTGGATTTTATCATCTTGTAGAGTTCGAAGCTCCTGGAGATGTTATCGGAAAATTCGAAGTTCAGTTTAAACGCGACGAGCGTGTACTCCGTTTCTTGACTGTGAAGTTGGAAAAAGAATCGTTGAAGTATGCTGAGAAGCGTAAAGTAAAAATGAAAGCCTAAGTTAAACCCTATTAAATTAAAGAAAATGGCTGATAATTCAGAAATTAGATATCTAACTCCTATTAGCATTGAGACTAAGAAGGATAAGTATTGTCGTTTTAAAAAATCGGGTATCAAATACATCGATTTTAAAGATCCAGACTTTTTATTGAAGTTTGTAAACGAACAAGGTAAAATTTTGCCACGTCGTGTTACAGGTACTTCACTTAAGTATCAACGAAAAGTGTCTAAAGCTATCAAGCGTTCACGTCATTTGGCGTTAATGCCTTACGTAGCTGACATGTTAAAATAAGGAGGATATATCATGGAAGTTATACTAAGAGAAGATATAGAGAATGTTGGGTATGCCAACGATATAGTTGTTGTTAAAGCTGGATTTGGTCGTAATTGCCTTATCCCACAGAAAAAAGCAATTTTGGCTACTGTTTCAGCAAGAAAAGTTTTAGCTGAGAACCTAAAGCAACGTTCACATAAACTAACAAAAGAAAAAGATGCTGCTCAAAAAATGGCAGATGCTATTTCTAAAACTACTATCAAGGTAGGTGCTAAAGTTGGTGAGAACGGTAAAATCTTTGGTTCGGTTAACACGATTCAAATTGCTGATGCATTGAAAGCTGCAGGTCATGCTATTGAGCGTAAAGCTATTAACATGAAAGGTGATGCTATCAAACAAATTGGTACGTACGAAGCAACTGTTAGAGTTCATAAAGAAATTGAAGTTAATATCAATTTTGAAGTGATTGAAGAGTAAGACTCTCAAACAATATTTTTTTTTGAAACCCGAGCATTTATGTTCGGGTTTTTTTGTTTTAAAAATAGCAATAACTTTCTATGTCGTATTTATTGCTTGCAAAAATGATGGGTTAGACATGTGATTTATGCATACATTATTTTAGCCTTGAATGTGCTATTAAGTTCAATATCGAATTATCTCTCTCAATTTTCACAGTATTTAGATATGTGCTTTTTACGTTTTTAATGTATTGCTTTAGAAGTTGAATAATTCTAAAAAAGTGTAACATTACGGTATTGATACAAGAATAACAACGCCAAAAATTGGTCCTGTCGTGTCACACTAAAACTAAACCAAGATGAAAAACCTAAACACAATTTGTTTCGCGATTTGTTTGACACTCCTCACAAACATGAATGCTCAGCCCATTCAATACGAGCAGATAGACGTTAACAATGTCAAAGCATCTGTTAATGCTTCTTCTTTTTTATTTAATACTGAAATTGATTTATGTGGTCAATCTGCCGTAACACAAAGCGATGCCTCTTTTGAAGTACCTAAAGGAGGAGATGTACACGCCATTTATAATAGCACCATATGGTTGGCGGGTGTTGACCATGAGAACAAATTACATGTTGCTGCACAAACACACAAAGATTGTGATGAGCAAGAATTTTATTTGGGACCATATTCCAATAGCTACAATATTGACAGGAAGAATTATCGACGTGTATGGAAAATTTCGAAAGCAGAAGTTGATTACCATCAAGCCAATTTTAATGACATCACATACATCATGCCTCTAGACATTATGAACTGGCCTGCACATGGTGATATCTTAAACGGAGAATCAAAAGATTTGGCTCCATTTGTAGATGTGAATAATAACAGTGTCTACGATCCTGAAAACGGAGATTATCCGGAAATAAAGGGAGATGTAGCTATCTACAATATTTTTAATGATAATGGCGCACATGCCTCTTCTGGAGAAATAATGCATGTCGAAATCCATAGGATGGTCTATGCTTTTAACGATGAATCAGCAGTTAATAACACTGTCTTTGTTAATTATCAAATATTTAATAGATCAAACAAACCATACAAAGACTTTTATTTCGGCACTTTTACAGACTTCGATCTTGGAAATTCTAGTGATGATTTTTTAGCCTGCGATCCTACTAGAAACCTATTTTATGCCTACAATGGATATTTAAATGATGAGGCAAGCTCTACTTCACCTGGATACGGGGTAACCCCACCGGCTATAGGTGCTGTCATGTTAAACCAACCATTGGATGGTTTCGTGGATGTCAATTATTTGAGTTTTGGTGTACCATGGGGAGTACCTGAAAATGCGATGGATTATTATAATTTAATGCAAGGCAAATGGAGCGATGGATCCCACATGTATTATGGCAATAATGGGTATGAAATTCCAGAAAACAGGGATTCTCTGCGGATCACGAGGCATAAGTTTCCACGAAATGATAACCCAGCGTTTCCTAATGAATTTTGGAGTGAAACGACAGCGGGAATTCAACCTGGGGATAGAAGAGGAACAGGAATTGTTGGGCCGTTGAATTTAGGTGTTGCAGGTAGCTTTTGTGTTGATATAGGATATGTTTATGCAAGAGCATCTGTTGGTGGAGACACCCTTGCTACTATCGAAGCCTTAAAAGAAGCCGTGGATGTTGTGCAGGCGTTTTATGACAACAAAAATTTCCCATGCTCCAATAACGAGGGGAATATTTACGATTTTGTGTCAAACTATCAAACCTTTTGTTCTGGAGATACGGTACAGTTTACCAACGTGTCGGTTGCCGATTCTGTGCAAGTAAAATGGCTATTACCTGGATCGGCCACACCTGTTGTGGATGCGTACCATGCACAAGACATAATCTATCCATCTGTTGGTACATACGATGTGACTATGCGTGTATATTTAGGAGCTGACTCTCTCGATATTACCAAAACAGATTACATCACCATTTCAAACCCTAAAAGTATTTTGGTAGAAGGAATCGCATTTGATTTTATAGGTGCTTGTGAAGACAGTTCTTATTACGTTGAGTTGAGTTTGATAAATGCAGTAGGTATGGACGCCAACACTACTGATATTAGCTATTATAAAAAAAATGATAACAATACTGCTTGGGTGTTGACAGATGCCTATGAAACAGAACTGAATCAACAAAACGATAGTGTGTTAGCAATCTTAACACCGTATGCAGGTTGTTACAACCAAAACGAATATTTGGTGAAAGCTACACCAGCTTATCCTACTGATGTTGAATTTGCAACAGACGAATTAATTAGAACTCAGGAAGGATTTAAAAGCCTTGCATATGAAACCATCAATGTACATTATCAATGGTTCGAAATGGTACATCCTCAGGTTTCTTTTGGTATCAACGAATTGCCAGATGAAGAAGGTAAAAGAGAAATCAAAGATTTAACAGAAGATAAATACTATTTTGCTAAGCTAACCATGCTTGAAGCTCCTTACTGTGTTTTTTATAGCGATACACTATTGTATACAACTACTGATATTAAAGAAGTAAGTCTCAACTCCTTGATACATGTGATGCCAAACCCAAGCAAAGGTGTTTTTAACATTATGTCTGTCAACGATATTTCAGGAGTACTAACCATGAGAAGCTTTGATGGCAAAACAGTGCATGAAGAAAACATTAAAGGCAATCAAACAAGCATAGATGTGAGTCATCTTGCAAGTGGTGTTTACGTTATAGAACTGATAACCAACAAGGGTGATAGAATGATGGAGAAAGTAATAAAAGAATAGTCACACATTACTTTTTTATAAAACAGGTTCTTTGCAAAAGCAAGGAGCCTGTTTTTTTGGATCTTAAAATTAAACAATGCTTATAGGATAGGATGTTGACGTTAGAAAAATAGCTAGGAGTGATTCAACCTACTTAGCAATCCTGTATTTCTTCAACAAATCTTCCCAATGCCAAAAGAAGTGAGGCATAAGTTCGTCCATGCGTTTTAGAAACGTAGGGTCGGGAGTTTTTAAGTTTTTGAAATATTCTTTTTGATATTCATTCAATTTGTAAACCTCAAAGATTGCCTTTGGCATAGCATACAAGATGTTTTTGGAAGGATGATTGATGCGTGACATCAAAGTTTGAGTCTCCTTTATTTTTTGTTCAAAATCAATTTCATAACCAAAAATCTCATTCAAATAAGCCAAGCTATGTTCAATAATGAGCATGTCTCTATCGTCTTTGAAAAAGGTAGGAAGTAATTTGAAATTGGCAGCGAGTACGATTAATAGAAAAGGCTGGTAATGATTTTCGGCTACTGTTGGTTTCGTCTCAAAAGCAACATCGTCGTTAATTAATCCCGACAGTTCTACAAACCCATGTTCGGTGCTTTCTATCAGGTTAGCAATAAATTGTTTGCTAACTTTTTCGGCACTTATTTTCTTTTTACCAAAAAAGGTGAACATGGGTAATGCTGTTTTAGAGTTTTTCAAAAATAGTGATAAGCTGTAAATGTTTGTTGATATGCCCTTATGATTATCAACAAAGTTGTTAACCTATTGGCTATAGTAATCTATTGTTATTGAAACGATTGCAGTTCAAAAAGTTTTTTGTACGTCCCGTTTTTAGCTAACAATGTAGCGTGATCGCCACGTTCGGTGATTTCTCCTTGCTGCAACACCACTATTTCATCGGCATGTTGTATGGTACTCAAGCGATGTGCAATGACAATAGAAGTTCTTGAATTCATTAATTTTTCTAAGGCATCCTGCACCAATTTTTCAGATTCGGTATCCAGTGCTGAGGTAGCTTCATCCAAAATTAAAATAGGCGGATTTTTTAACACTGCTCGCGCAATACTCAATCGTTGTCGTTGACCACCTGACAATTTATTTCCACTATCACCAATGTTTGTTTCGTAACCTTTGTCTAGCTGTACAATAAACTCGTGCGCATTGGCAATTTTAGCAGCAGCTTCTACATCTTCTAGTTTGGCATCTGGCACGCCTAAAGCAATGTTGTTGAATACAGTATCGTTGAACAAAACAGACTCTTGTGATACAACACCCATTAAACCTCTTAAGTCTTTGATTTTAATTTGATTTAAAGGAATATCATCTAACAATAAATCACCAGAAGATATGTCGTAAAAACGAGGGATTAAATCAGCCAAGGTACTTTTACCTCCGCCCGATTGTCCAACTAAGGCAATCATTTGACCTTTTTTAATATCTAAGTTTATGTTTTTTAATACTTGCGTATTGTCGTCGTAACTAAAGCCAACATTTTTGAACGAAAGTGAATGATCGAAGGTTGATTTAGCAAGCGCCTGAGGATGTTCGTTGATGATTTCTTCGGCCAACAGTATTTCATTGATACGATCGAGTGAAGCAACTCCTTTTTTAATTCTAAAAAATGCGCCACTAAATGATTTTGCTGGTGGTATAAGTTGACTAAAAAATACAATGTAGGTGATGAAAAAAGCACCATCAAAACTGCTGTTTTTGTCAAGAATTAATCCCCCACCAAACCACATGATCACAGCCAATGCACTTGCTCCCAATACTTCAGAGATAGGTGAGCCTAAGTACTGGCGTTTGTACAACTTGACCATGAGTTTGAAATACTCATTGTTGTTTTTCTCAAACTTGTCTTGTGTAAACTGTTCAGCATTAAAAGCCTTGATGATGCGCAAACCGGATAGGGATTCCTCCACTGTAGATAATACTTCACTCAATTTTCCTTGACCTTTATCGGCAGAACTCTTAAGATTTTTCCCAACCAAACTAATCAGTAATGCACTAATAGGAAGTGTTATCAGCACAAAGACTGTCAACTGCCAGTTCATTGCCACAAGCATAGAAAAGTAAATGATAATCATTAATGGATCTCTAAAGAGCATTTCAATAGAGCCAAGAATAGACCATTCCACTTCCGATACATCGCTGGTGATTTTGGTGATAATATTTCCTTTTCTTTCTTCTGAAAAATAGGATAGTGGAAGCTTAAGAATTTTGTTGTGTATGCGTTCGCGAAGCTTAACAACAACACCTACTCTAATGGTAGCAACACTGCGTGTACTTAAGTAGCGCGTAAGGTTACTTAAGGTAAAAATAACAACAATGAAAATACAGAAATAGAACAAGGCTTGTTCGGCACCAAGGGTAACTATGTAGTAATTAATCCAATGATCTGTCCAGGCTAGCAAATCGTCTGAGGAAGCACTGAATGCAGGCGGTGCTTCCGCCACTTCAACAGCTGCTTCGTTAAACAATAGTTTCAAGAACGGCACAATGGACGCAAAAGAGAATACCGAAAAAATGGTCGTTAAAATATTGTAAAAAATATTTTTGGCAACCTGTGGCTTAAAATCTTTAAGCAATGCTAATATTTCTCTTGCGCGATTCATGTGCTTAAACTAATGGCACTCCAATGTAATTCCAAGGAGTAATGGTTTTTAATTCTGTTTTCAATGTTGCGCTTATTTCTAAGGTGTCAATAAAAGCAGCGATGCTTTCTTGGTTGATGGCAGCATTGGTTCTTGTAAGTCCTTTTAACGCTTCGTAAGGTTTTGGAAATCCTTCACGACGCAAGATAGTTTGAATTGCCTCAGCTACAACCGCCCAGTTTTTTTCTAAATCGTTTTGCAGAGCTTGCTCATTCAACAGGAGTTTGTTCAGTCCTTTGAACGTGCTTTTTAATCCTATTAAAGTATGTGCAAATGGCACACCCACATTTCTAAGAACAGTACTGTCGGTCAAATCACGTTGTAGCCTAGAGATAGGTAACTTGGCAGATAAATGTTCGAAAATGGCGTTTGCAAAACCTAAGTTACCTTCACTGTTTTCAAAATCAATAGGGTTTACCTTGTGAGGCATAGCCGATGAACCGACTTCTCCTTTTTTAATGGTTTGCTTGAAATAATCCATCGATATGTAAGTCCACATATCTCGGTTAAAATCAATGATGATGGTGTTGATTCGTTTCATGACATCAAACAAAGCGGCAAGGTTGTCGTAGTGCTCAATTTGAGTAGTTGTTTGCGAACGATCCAATTCCAGAATATTATTCACAAAATTATTAGAGAATGCTACCCAGTCAATGTTTGGATAAGCAACAAAATGTGCGTTCATGTTTCCCGTTGCGCCACCAAATTTGGCTGAATAGGCAATGGCATGTAACTGTGAAAGTTGTTTTTGTAAACGTTCTACAAAAACAAAAATCTCTTTTCCTAAGCTTGTTGGCGATGCTGGCTGACCATGTGTTTTAGCCAACATAGGAACATTTTTCCATTGTTGTGCATCGTGGTTCAGTTTAGCTATAACGGCATTTAATTCAACCAAATACACTTCACTCACCGCATCTTTAATAGAACGAGGAATGGAGGTGTTGTTTATGTCTTGAGAGGTTAACCCGAAATGGATGAATTCTTTAAATTCTTCAAGGTTTAGGTCATCAAATTTTTCTTTGATAAAATACTCTACAGCTTTTACATCGTGGTTTGTAATACTCTCGGTATCTTTAACTTTTTGAGCATCAGTTTCAGTAAACACCAAATAAATTTCTCTCAGCGCAGGGTATAAATTCTTGTCAAAATTTGTAAGTTGCGGTAACGGTTGCTCACAAAGGGCAATAAAATACTCTACTTCTACCATTACACGGTACTTTATTAGTGCCGCTTCCGAAAAATATTTGGATAATGTTGAAGTAACTTTGTGATAACGACCGTCGATAGGAGAGACTGCTGAAAGTGCGTTTAAACTCATGCTTGCTTTATATTAAATTTGTGCAAAACTAAGTCTTTTACATCGAAACTAACCCTCTAAGAACAATACAATGAATTTTTTTAATGACTTATTTCTATCGGTAAAAAGTTATGGCAGTGCATATCGATTTGTAAAACAACACAAGCTATGGCATTTCTTCTTTTTCCCTTTACTAATAGGCCTATTACTTTTAATAGGAGCATTTTTTGGCATACAGCTTTTGGTTGAAGAATTCAACAGCTTCAATAACTCGTGGTTGGCTATCGAAGGTGATGCTGATGACTGGTGGAATATGGGCAAAACTGCTTTCTCTTGGTTTGCCAATTATGTGGTCAAATTTGGTCTGATTATCCTCTATCTTACTATCAACAAATACATTGTGTTGATATTAGTATCACCAGTGTTGGCTCTGTTGTCTGAAAAAGTAGATCAAAAATTGACAGGAAAAGAGTATCCTTTTAATGGAGATCAGTTTTTTAGGGATGTACTAAGAGGAGTGTTTATGGCTATAAGAAATATGTGTTTAGAATTTGGGGTGATATTTTTGGTGCTCCTATTATCCATGTTTTTGCCATTTATTAGCCCATTTACCGCCATGTTCTTACTGATTGTTGAGTTTTACTTTTACGGGTTCTCACTCATTGATTATACCAACGAGCGGAAGCGCTTGAAAATCGGTGAAAGTGTACGTTATGTAAGGGCAAACAAAGGCTTGGCTGTTGGTAACGGAGGTATGTTCAGTTTGTTATTTCTAATTCCACTATTAGGTGTTGTTATTGCTCCTGTATTGGGCGTTGTAGCAGCAA
Organism: Flavobacteriales bacterium; assembly: GCA_047634195.1. Lineage (GTDB taxonomy): Bacteria > Bacteroidota > Bacteroidia > Flavobacteriales_D > Luteibaculaceae > JBLIDJ01. The sequence goes on along the minus strand of JBLIDJ010000002.1, from coordinate 1,979 downwards.
CCTTGGCTATTCATAAAAAAGACAATGCATGAAAATGAAGACCGTAATCGGCATACTAATACTAGCGAGTATATGTTGTTTTTGTAAATTTCAAGAACCAACTCCATTGACGTTGTTGACTGATGGGACTTGTTTGAAATGGGAATTATTGAATTGCGAGAGTAATATTGAAAACCTGAATAATAGAGCGTCGAATAATGTGATGATGTTCTGTGAATCAGGAAAAGGTTCTATAATAAGCAATGACGGCAACAGAATAGACATACAATGGTCGTTTGATGACGCAGAAAAACCAACTAAAATTTGTTGGAAGGATGTTGTTAATCAACAATATTGCTATCAATTGATAACCTTGAATACCAAGGCCATGACTTTGTACATTGATAACAATAAATCCAAGGGATACGAAAAAAGACTAGTGTGTACTTACAACCCCGTTGTTTCTATAAACTAATGCCTTCTGCGTCTTTTGGTTTTGGCACTTACTTGAGGATGATATTGCACTAAATCAAAATTAATTTTTGAAGATAATTCCGCTGCGGCAACCTTTGCATCTTCTACTGTTGGGCAATTACTTACAACCAATCTCTTACAATGAGAATTGTTGAGTAGCACCACATTGTATGTTTTTTTCTCTTCAGAAGAAGCGCTTATGTTTGTTTGATCAGTGTTGATTACAGAGATATGCCTATAACACTTTAATGATTTCCATTTTCCAGACTTAACAAGTCCAAAATATTTAATGTATTTGAGGTATTTTTTATTGTTGACATCAAGCACAATCCCTGAGCTGGTAAATGCAGTAAAAGCACCTGCTAACGCCAATAAAGGTCCAATGGTATACTCTTTATAGATAATAGCAAATACTCCTATTGCAAAAAAGAAGTAGCTCCCAACTATAATTGGTTTGGTGAATGTTCGCCCAAAATTGTTTCGTATCTGTTCCATAACGGTTAAAATTGTTGAGATAAAAGTAACAAAAATAAGTTAACACCAAATTTTAATCGCTATAAAATGACAGTTAGTAGCACTAAACCTGATGCTGGTGAAATATCTCTAAAGGGGTTAGTCCTTTGATTACCTAGTGAGTCACGAATATCTTGAAGAGAAATTTCATGTTTTCCTAAGCGTATCAGTTGAGCCATCATCAGTCTTATCTGATGCCTTAAAAAGCCATTTCCTATAATAGTAAACGACCAACATGCCGCTTGGTTGCCGCAAATTGAATAATAGTTATGAGGTTTTATTTCACACTGCGTAATCTCTTTGATTGTTTTTTTTGCTGGATTTAACTCTGTACAATAATTCCTAAAATTGTGCTGCCCAAGAAATACTCTTGCTCCCTCTTGCATAAGTACTACATCAAGACTTCTTGGATAGTTTACCACATGAGGCGCAAGGAAAGGATGATTTTTGGCATGGTCAGAGAACAAATACCGATAGGTTTTGCTCTTGACAGATTGAATAATATTAAAAGAAGCATCGACTTGTTTTACACTCAATGCTTTTATGTCGGGTGGTAAGTTGTTATTGAACTTTTCTAACCATGCTTCGCCTTCAATAGTTTCATGGATAAATAGCTGGAAATAACTTTGCTCGGCCGACACCATGCTGTCTGTTCGGCTGCATCCTAATGTTTTGAAATTGGAATGACCGAATACAAAACCGAGTGTTTTGTCTATAAATCCGTGTATGGTTTTAAGCCCTGGCTGTTTAGCCCAACCACTGTATCTAAAACCTAAATATTGAATTTCAACTAGATAGGTGTGGCTATATTTCATAATAATAAAAATAGTTCCTTATTATCGTTTTTTTTAATTTTTGCTAACAGCTAACAGCTAACAGCTAACAGCTAACAGCTAACAGCTAACAGCTAACAGCTAACAGCTAACAGCTAACAGCTAACAGCTAACAGCTAACAGCTAACAGCTAACAGCTAACAGCTAACAGCTATTTCTTTTCCACCCAAGTTTGTTGTT
>JBLIDJ010000001.1:0-78977 GCA_047634195.1 Flavobacteriales bacterium | reverse complement strand
TTTCACATTCCCAACACATTTTTTGTGAAAAAAACCGACGCTACTGTATTACCCAAATGGACAGGATGGGGAAAACTGAATAAAACATATCACGCTAATTTTAAGGTGAATAATAAATCGATTACTAATGTTGAAATTGATAAAAGCAAACGATTGGCTGACACTAACCCAATGAATAACTCATTGAAAAAGCCCATTACAGTGTATTTTGATAGCAAAGTTTACAACCAACCAGTAGTAGACGAATACGAAGTGTTTGTTAGGCCAGATATTTGGTACAATGGCTATGATGGTATAAAAACTGGAATGCACTTTAATGGTAATTTCCTTAATTATAAGCACAAAATTGATGGAACAGTTTGGTTTAATACAGGTTTTGCTCAAAATTTAGAAGTAGAAAATAAAGACCTCAAGTACAACAATATGTCTTTTAGAGTTAACTATGAAAACGGGATTTCTAATATTAACAAAGGAGCTAGCATTTTGGCGGGCATAAAATCATTGGATGGACTGCAAGCATACAAGTTTGGTCTTAAACAGGTTTCTGAAAATAAGAAATGGAATACTTCCATTCACTTTAACAGCCTTTTCCGTGAAACAGATACTGATTTAAATTATTTGATTTATCCTACCGAATGGATTGCTGGAATGCGTAACAACTATTTGCAATGGAATGCTGGATATTATTATGATCTGTTTGATGGGTATGCATCATTAACGTCAAATATTAGAACTTCTGGTCTGGGTAGTGATTATCAATATGGTTTTGCCTCCCTAACCAATATAACTCAACATAATGTGGCTAAATTAGTAATCAATACTCGATTATTTGCTCAATATGGAACGGGAACTATGCCTTTGGAGTCTAGCTTATTTTTGGCAGGAGCTAATCCAGAAAATATGATGAACAATAAGTACGAAAGGTCTACAGGGTTTATACCCAACGATTATAAAGGCTACTCTAAAGAGATTAATCATTTTCAAGCTGGTGGGGGCTTGAATCTGCGTGGTTTTAATGGGTATGGTTTAACAGAAAAAAACAGAAAAGGTGAAATTAGCACAGCATATCGATCTCAAAGCGGTGTTTCTTCCAGTATTGAAATAGATTTTAATAAATATTTACCGATTAAATTTAATGGTTTAAAACATATCTTTAACATGGATATGTATGTATTTGCCGACGCGGGTGTTGCTGATTTATACGGCAATTCTGACAGGATCGATTTTTCTTCTGTTAAGGCTGATGCTGGTATTGGAGCGCTTTTAACATGGCATAATTTTGGCCCTTTTGAAATGGTAAATCCACTGTCGATAAGAGTTGATTTCCCACTCTATGTAAGCGACGTTCCAACCAATCAAAACAACTTTGATTTTAGATGGTTAATTGGCATAAATAGGACATTCTAATTTTTTATATAAATTTAGACGAAATTAAAACACCTTAATAAAATATAATATCATGAGAAATATCAAAATTTTGAGTGCTTTACTATTCAGTTTATTCTTTTGTCATCAAATAGATGCACAATCTATTTTCGGTACATGGAAAACAATTGATGACGAAACAGGAAAACCAAAATCAATAGTTGAAATTTTCGAAAAAGACGGCAAAGCTTTTGGTAAGATTATTAAGCTGTTTAGAGAGCCTAATGAAAATCAGGACCCTATTTGTGATAAATGTACTGATGACCGAAAAGATCAAAAGATTTTAGGCATGGAAATTATCCGAGAAATGATGCAGGATGATGATGAATGGGAAGATGGAACAATTATGGACCCTAAAAAAGGAACTGTATATGATTGTAAAATGTGGATAGAAGATGGGAATCTTCAAGTTAGAGGATACATAGCGTTTTTCTTCCGAACACAAACTTGGCTTCCTTACCCAGAATAAGCAACCTAAAATAATTGAAAGCTTGAATAAATCCTACAAGATGTATTCAAGCTTTTTTATTGTCATAATTATTTACATTGATACGACTAGCGTATTAAATATTGTACTATACTTGCCGCAAATTGCATTTGAATGAAAGATTTAATTAGAAAAATACTTTGCTTTTTACACCTTGATTTAACCAAAAATCTTGAATATGATCGGCTAACCAAACTTATTTTAAAAAAGGTACTAACAGAAAATTCAAACTGCGTAGATATTGGGTGTCACAAAGGTGAGATTTTGGAGCTGATGTTAAGTTATGCCCCGAAAGGAAATCATATCGCTTTTGAACCTTTACCGCATTTATTTCAAAATTTAAAAAATATTTTTGGAAATCAGGTTACTATCTATCCGTTTGCCTTGGCAAATGAAAATGGGGCTTCAACATTTCATTTTGTGAAAAATGCTCCTGCATATAGTGGTATTAAAAAACGTGAATATGCTGTTGAAAATCCGGATATAGAAGAGATTGATGTAGAACTAAAAAAGCTTGATGAAGTTATTGACCCAAACATCAAAATAGATCTTATTAAAATTGACGTTGAGGGAGCAGAATTTAACGTGCTAAAAGGTGCTGAAAATTTATTGAAAGCCCACAAACCTACAGTTGTGTTTGAATGTGGACTTGGTGCTAGTGAGTTTTACGACACTCATCCTGGCGATGTTTATTCATTCTTTGTGGACTCCATAGGGCTCAAACTTTTTACATTAAAAGCGTTTATCCAGAATCGTCCCTCCATGACAAAAAAGGAATTTATAACGCTGTATCAAGATAAGAAAGAGTACTATTTTGTAGCTGCGAATTAAGATTTTAGATCCCAGAGCCTATCTCGATTACTTGCACTGAGCGTTGTCGAAGTATTCGGGGTTTAAGGTCATAGGTATCAGGTTATCCATTCATAACTATGGTTGACCATTTTTTTTGAGTGCAAATCTGTATGGAATAATTTGCACTAAGTAGTGCCCTGCTGAAAAACAGGTATAGTTTTGTTATTCAATTGTTTATATCTTTTCGGTAAGTGTTAATTACAAGGTTATGGCGTTAAAATAAACAAAAACCTTGCGCTTTTTGTTCGTCAGTCAGAAAATCACCCTCTATTTCGTTGTCTTCAACTCGCAGTATTATTATACCGCTTTGTTTTGTCGCCTCAGATAGGTCGTTTTCTGACTTTTTCAGCAGATCCTAAGTACTTAACACTAATCCCAACTTTACGCCAATACAGTCGCTTTAGTTGCTTCAAGTATAGCATTCGCCCCATCAAGTGTAGATGACTCAGCATACACCCTTAAAACCGGCTCTGTACCTGAAGGTCTAATCATGACCCATTCGTTATTGTCGAAATGAAACTTGAAACCATCAATGGTTTCTATGTTTTTTACTTGATAATCCCCAAACGATTTAAAATCACCGGATTTACATTTTTTAATGACATCTTGCTTTACAGATTCTTCTAGGTGTAAATCGTTACGATTGAAAGCAAAATCACCCACTATTTCATACACTTCCGAAATAAGTTGCTCTAATGTTTTACCTGATTTAGCCATGTATTCCCATACAACTAATCCCATCCAGATACCATCACGTTCTGGGATATGACCTTTGATGGCAATACCACCAGATTCTTCTCCACCAAGTAATACATCTTCGGTAATCATGATTCCCGAAACATATTTGAAACCTATTTTTGTGACTTGTAAGGTCAATCCAAAATAATCGCATAATTTTTTCAAGCGAGGTGTTACAGAAAAAGCAGCGACTACTTTGCCATCGTACTTTTTCACTTCAACCAAATATTTTATTAAAAGCATGATTATGTGGTGGGAGTCAACAAATTCACCCGTGCTATTATATAAACCTATTCTGTCGGCATCACCATCAGTCGCAAGGCCGCAGTTAATGTTGCCAGCGTCTTTTATCATGTTGGAAAAAGGAATCAAGTTTTTATGAATTGGCTCTGGAGCCTGTCCCATAAAAGACGGATTGTCTTCACAATGCATTAAGGTAGTTTCGGGTAAAATACGTTTCATAGCATTTTGACCTGCACCATACATGGCATCGTAAGCGAACTTCAATCCGCAATTTTTGATAGCAGCCAAATCGAAATTATCCTCCACATGTTTTACATACATGCTTTCCAAATCTATGTAGCTAAGTAGTCCTTGCTCTTCAAGATCTTCCATTTTTATAGACTCCCAATCAAACGAAGTTGATTCAGGGATAATATCTTCAATTTCTTGCACCAAATCAGGTTGAAGAGGGCCACCAAAATATCCTTTTAGTTTGTAGCCATTGTATTCTGGGGGATTGTGACTTGCTGTGATAACAACACCTAATTGTGCCTTTTCTTTTACTACGCCTAAAGAAACCATAGGAGTACTAACAAAGCCTTTGGCCAATTTCACGGCAATACCGTGATGCGTTAGAACCTTAGTGGTTACTTCAGCAAACATTGGGCCTGCAAAACGACAATCATGTCCTACTACGACAGTAGGTTTAGTATTGTTTTTTAGTAACCATAGGGCAGTAGCCCATGCTACTCGAGCTACGTTTTCAGTGGTGTATTCTTTGGCTATGATGGCTCTCCATCCGTCGGTTCCAAATTTTATATGATTCATAGGAATATTATAAATAAAAACGAGGCAAAAAAGATTTGCCTCGCTATAATTGTTTCGTAAATTTTAATCAAAGTTAAAAAACCTAAACTATTTTCACTGGTTTTGATTTCTTAAAATATTGCATTGCTGTGTATGTGATGATGATTCCTGAGCTTAAGCCTTCAAAAAAGACTACTGCTGCAGATGCCCATGGGCTCAAAAACTGCCCGAAAGGGGCGTTTTCAATAAGATTTAGCATAAAAGGCTCATTCAATTCTAAAAAGAAAAACATAAAAACAGCAAAAGGAATAGTTGCAATAATGGTGACGTAAAGACCAACACCAAAACCTCTTAGGTAATCAAAACTTGGTTCGTTTGCTTTGACACTACGAATGGCCATAATGATTCCCGCCATGATGATCAAAAAATTGAACAACCGAAGTTCAATTTTTTCAGATAAACCTATCGAATTTAAAATCAAGAAATAAGCAGTCAAACTTGCTGCTATTAAAATACCATATTTGAGTAAGGATGTTTTTGATTCCATAACTTTCATTTTTGTAAGTAGTTGTTAAATTACAAAATTGACGTCACTTTTATCGGTTTTACTTGAATATCTTTCTGTCGTTCAATGTTTTTTGATAGCGTCGAGCATTAACTAAATGTTTTGTGTAGTTGGAGGCAAACGCATGATAGCCTGAAAAATCAGGTTTTGCACAGAAATACAAAAACGCATGTTTTTCATAATTCATCACTGCATTTAAATACACAGGTTCTGGTAAGTTGATAGGTCCAGGAGGCAATCCTTTGAATTTATAGGTGTTGTATGGAGAATCTATTTTTTTATGGACATTCAAGACACGCGTTATCGTAAAATCATTCATAGCCCAGATCAAGGTAGGGTCAGCTTGTAAGGCTATTCCTTTTTTTAAACGATTCATGTAAACACCTGCAACTCTGGGGGCTTCGTCTTTTTTACTCGTTTCAGCTTTTACAATAGAAGCCAAAATACTTATTTCCGATTGGCTTAACCCTATTTTCCGAGCGGCAGCTTTCTTCTGGTCATTCCAAAACGACTTATATTCTTTGGCCATTCTATTGATAAACATTCGAGGAGAGGTGTTCCAATAAAACTCATAGGTATTAGGAATAAAGATTGTCGGTAAAGTTTTTAAATTAAAACCCAATGAATCAGCTAATTGTTCATCGGTGAAGGCAGCTAGAAAGCTCAACGAGTCTTGTTCTAGGTAAGTAGCTATTTTACCAGCCAAGTCAGGCATGGTTCTTATGTTGTTGAAAATTACTTTTACAGGAGCTTGATTGCCAGAACGCAACAAATTGATTAAGTCGTTGTTACTCATTCTGTTGCGTAACAAGTATTTTCCAGGCTTGGTATTGTTCGTGTATTTTTTTTGAGAAGCTACCCAAGCAAATGATTCTTTGTTGAGGATATATCCTTGGTTATAAAGACTTTGAACAACTTCGTTGAAACCGTCTTTACTTTTAATGTAAAAATGAACTGACTCTTTTTTTCCAAGAGAGATGTTGCTTCCAAATATCTGTTGGTAGTAATTGTAAGCGGTGTAACCACAAATTACGACTATGACTAATAGCAATGAGACAATCCATCGTTTAGTTGCTGAAACGGGTTGCTTCCCCTTTTTACTAGTTTTCTTTTTCTTCGCCATAGATGTATTGCATCAATCGCTCGTGATGCCATTTTTCATTCAATTTATACCAATTTTTTCGTATGCCTATTTCTTTAAATTCTGCTTTCAAAAATAATTGATAACTAGCCTCATTATCTGTAAACATACTTGCATGAAGTTGCTTAACACCCCATTTTTCAGCAGCATTTGCCATTAACAAGTTAATGGCTTCAAAGGCATACCTTTTTTTCCTGTCTTTCTCTTCACCTATCAAAACACCTAACCCAACACGATGATGTTCTTGGCTGTATTCAAATAAATCTAATGTCCCAATCAATTCATTGGTTTCTTTCAAAACAATCATCAAACGCAATTGTTTATGAACGATTAAATCATGATATGATAAAATAAATTTTACGATCGTTTCTTTAGAAAAAGCAGAGGTTGTTCCGCTAACACCCCAGTTCTTCTTGTTGTTTTCCCAAGAATACAATGTATCTAAGTCTTGCATTTCGGGCAACCTCAATAATATCAATTCATTTGATATCATAAAGAAACCACCCCTTCAAATACTTTTACGGCTGGGCCTTTCAACCAAATGTTGTTATACCTATCTTCAGATTTACTTAAGGACACATGTAATGTTCCACCTAAGGTTTTTACCTTTATTTCTGTTTGGTTTGTTTTTCCACTAAAATGAGCAGCAATGGCAGCCGCAGTAACACCCGTACCGCAGCTGAGGGTTTCATTTTCTACCCCTCTTTCATACGTTCTTATTTTTAATTGGTCTTTTGCTATTTCAACAAAATTGACATTAGTTCCTGCATCACCCCATGACGTATCATAGCGTATTTCACGACCTCTTTTTACTACATCAATTTGATATACATTTCTTACAAATTCTATGTAGTGAGGCGAACCTGTGTCTAACCATAAACCATTTTCTTTTTTAACAATATTGGAAACATCATGCATATGTACCGAGACTAAACCCTTTGTTAGCTTAACTTCATGAGTTCCATCTGTTGCTTCTATAATGCCGGTATCAGCAATTATTCCCAATTGATTTGCTAGCGCAACAGCACATCTTGTGCCATTTCCACAGAAACTTTGAGAACCATCGGGGTTGTAGAATACCAAATTAAAATCTCTGTCAGAATGTCCTTCCAAGAGCATTAAACCGTCAGAACCTATGCCAAATTTACGGTCGCATAATTCCTGAATACGTTTGGTATTTTTTTTGTCGAAGGATTGCAGGCGATTGTCAAAAAGTATGAAATCGTTGCCCGTACCCTGATATTTATAAAAAGTAGTTTGCATGCTTAACAATTATTAACAAAACGGATAAACTTAATGGAACATTTCTATCGTTTATAGAAACAAAAATACACGCAATTACCAATGAATCGAAATCAAAATATAAACATCATGAAAAAAGCAGTTATCTATTTTTCATTTGCACTGGCTGGCGGCTTTATGGCCGTGGGTTTAAGTACGTTTTTTCCAAAACCTACAACAAGTGAATTTGTGCAGCCAAACATACCCCCTGCAAAGATCGTTTCTGTCAAGATCCCTAATAATCTAATTGATTTTACGGTTGCCGCAGAACGATCTATCAATGCTGTTGTCCATGTCAAAACAGAATACACACCAAAGGAATATTACAATCCTTTGTATGAAATGTTTTATGGTAGAGGACAAGGACCGCCGGCAAAGTCGGCAGGATCTGGTGTGCTTGTTAGTGACAATGGCTATATTGTTACCAATAATCATGTGATAGAAAATGCGGCTAAAATTGAAATAACCCTTAACAATACTAAAACATATGTGGCTGAACTCATTGGAAGAGACCCACTAACCGACCTTGCTTTGTTGAAGATTGAGGAAGAAAATTTACCCTTTTTAGTATACGGCAATTCTGATAAAGTAAAAGTAGGGCAATGGGCTTTAGCTGTTGGCAATCCTTTTAATCTCACATCAACTGTTACGGCAGGTATTATTAGTGCCAAAGCAAGAAACATTAATTTGCTTGATTATGACCCCGTGAACCAAGTGTTTCCAATAGAGTCTTTTATACAAACAGATGCCGCAGTAAACCCAGGTAATTCTGGTGGAGCATTAGTGAGTCCAAATGGTGAATTGATAGGTATTAACACTGCCATTGCATCACGAACAGGATCTTATGCGGGGTATTCTTTTGCTGTGCCTGTCAATATTGTTAAGAAAGTTATTAGCGATTTGCACGAATTTGGGAGTGTTCAGCGAGCATATATTGGTATAGGCATTAGCAACATTGAGCAATCTGTTGCAAAAGAGCTAAAGCTAGAATCACTTTCCGGAGTTTTAGTTACAAGTTTAACACCTAAAGGAGCGGCTTATGAGGCAGGCATAAAATCAGGAGATATTATCACTTCAGTGGGAGGTCAAGACGTTCAAAATGTAACAGAGTTGCAAGAACAAGTAGGGCGATTTAGACCTGGTGATAAAGTTTCGATAGGTGTAAAAAGAAATGGGACCATAGAATTGTTGGATGTAGAACTTAGAAACAAACAAGGTACGACTCAATTAAACAATAATCCTATTAATAAAAAAATGAGTGTTTTGGGTGCGCAAATGATTTCAGCTCCTACAGACATATTAAAACAACTAGATATCAAACATGGTGTACAAATCATTGAACTCGACCAAAGTCAATTAAAAAGAATAGGTGTCCGTGAAGGTTTTATCATTACGGAAATAGGTCCGCAAGCGATCAAAGAACCTGAAGATGTTAAAGAATTATTGTCAGGAAAAAAAGGAGGTGTGTTAATTACAGGGGTTTATCCAAACGGAATGAAAACGTATTATGGCTTAGGGCTTTAACTTGAATTAGTAAGGAGTCATTGTAGAGCCCAACTAACACCAAAGCCTAAACCAATCGCAAAAATTGGTTTAGGCTTTGACAAGAAATTTGGTGTAAATTATTAAGTCATTGTCAGTTTTTAATGTTTTATGATTTTATTGATAGTAGATCCATTTTTAGAAATGACCTTAATGTAGTATAGCCCATCGGGTAATAAAGACAAATTCAAAGATTGAAAATCATTAGATTGAACATCGACTAATTTCTCGAAATCATTAAATACTTCAATTCTATTGATTGAGACATTCTCAGACGATGACATTTGAATCATTCCAGACGAAGGATTCGGATGCCATGTTACTTTTGGAATTAAATGCTCATTAACACTTGTAACGACAGTGTCTTTGATGGATAAATTGTCTATTTTGATATTAATCCAGTTAGCCCTTGTCCTATGCTGAAATGCAATGTATCCTTCGCTTACATTTGTATGTAAAGGAACTTTTACCCTGCTTTTCCATTCCCACTCATTAGGTACATGATTTGAGTCTGAAAACAAAATAATGCGCTTACGAGTGTTAGCTAATCTTGGGTCTTGTTTGCCAACAAGTAAATACATGGCCATGGTGTCCTCTATTCCTATTGTGCCCATTCCAGAAAAATGATACCAGATAGAATCAATGATACCTCCTTTTGAGAAATCGATAGGAGGGGAGACAATCCAGCATTCGGAAATTTCTTCCCCATCAAATGGTGCGCTAAAGTTTAGTGAATATGGAGCTGTTAGAGATCCAATCGACGTAAACCCCCATGAAGGATTGTTTGAAGACGAAATGAGCGTATATATTTGCCATCCATTATGTTCACTGACTTCGTCAAACCCTGAGTCGTATGGCAACATTATTTGGCTAAAGCCTTGGTTAAATGAGCATATTAATGCTAGAATTATGCTTGCTTTTTTTATGTTAAATTATATGGTAGTGTTTCTTTATTTTTCATGAAAATAATGATTTGTTAGAATTTAACGGTTGTGAATTCACGACGATTAGATAACTTTTTAAATTTACGGACTAGAAAAATACGCTGAGAATTGTTCGCTTTTCAGTAATTACAATTCAAAATTTATTTGTGATTTTGAATTAAAAATTAAATATGTGAGATAAAAAAAGCATATTACACAAAAAGGATTCTATGCGTAATATGCTCAAATTGATAAGTGTTGTTGAAAGAGATGTGATAAGGAGTGAATAGTTCTATATCATTGTGTAGGCTTAAAAAATAATTCCTAGGGTAATTCCTCCGTTAATGAGTACACCTTCATAAAGGGGTACGTCTGCAGGTTTATAACTTGAAGGGGTGTTTTCAGGTTTATTGTCACTATCATATACGCCATTTTGCAACTCAAGGCTGCCAAGAGCATAGTCTGGGCCAAAATAGGCATTGACAACAAAACCACTTGTAATATTATACTGATAGCCAAAATGTACACCTGCACCATAACTTTTTGAAATGTATAAGTTGTCTTCACGAACCTGTCGATATCTTAAATGAGGTCCAATATACCAGCCTTCCATTACATTGTCATCACTAAAATATTTCCGGAATTCAGGGTAAATTTCAAAGACATGGCGTTTTTTTGTTGAGGTAGGTAATGAAAAACCCATGTTCAAGACAAAGGACTTATTGTTTTTAGACCTCTCTATATGAAAGCCCATTTTACCAGATATTGCAGATATCATTTCTAATCGGATGCTATTGTCAATCTTGTTATTAGATTCTTGAGCGAAAACACCCACACCTAAAAGCTGTAGCAATATTATCGATGTCAATATTTTTTTCATAACGTACACTATATCGTTTGTTTCAAATGTAATAAAAAAGAGAAGGTGTGAATGTGAGTTTTTGAAATAACTATAAATAAATTATTTTTTTGCACGAAAAATTAACGATTACTTTTTTCGATTCGAAGCTGTTTAATTTTATAAGATGAATTTACTTTTATTAAGAAAAAGGTAACACGATAGTTTCCACTTGAAGTGGAAAGAGTACCTATGGCATAATAATCATTGGATTTTGAATTTCCTTCATGCTCAACGACTAATTTATTTGGTTTATTTTTTTTGAAAAAATCACCAATCATTGCTTCTGCTTGAGATTTACTAAAAATATCATCTTCTGTCAATAGCGTCAAATCGATATTATCAATAAAATGAAATGCTAACATCTTAGTATCGCCATTTTGTAAGCAGCTATTGATAGCTTTTAATTCTGCTTGTTGTGCTTTATTGTCATTAATAAAACACAATAGGAAAATCGTGATTATGAGAAGTTTGGTTTTCATAGTATTGAATTTAAATAGGTCTCATCAAAATATGAGCCAATATGGGTAAAGTAATCTGGAATAATCTTAATTAACAAACAAATTAACATAAAGGTTTTGTAAAAAGCACAAGATTCTCTTCTAGCTTTGCTGCATGAAATTAGCGATTTTGGTTGTAGGAAAAACAGTTGCACCTTTTTTAAAAGAAGGTATAGATGTTTATTTAAAGCGTTTGCCACACTACATACCTACCGAATATATTACAATTCAAGACTTAAAGCAGACTAAAAAATTAAGTATTGAACAAATAAAAAAAGCAGAAGGAGAGCTCATTTTAAAGCAATCTGAAAAAGTTGATTTATTGATTTTAATGGATGAAAGAGGCAAGCAGTTTACTTCTAAAAAACTAGCCTTACATTTGCAACAGAAAATGAATGCAGGGACACGTACGTTGGGAATTGTTATTGGAGGAGCTTATGGTTTTTCGGAAGATGTTTACGCAAAAGCACAAGAAAAATGGTCTTTATCCAACCTAACCTTTTCACATCAAATGGTGCGATTGTTTTTGTTAGAGCAATTATACCGATCATTCACCATACTTAAAGGAGAGCCATATCATCATGAATAAGATTGTATTTGCCACTAATAATAAAAATAAGCTTGCTGAAGTCGCTAACCAACTTGAAGGATTATTTGAAATAATAACGTTGGAAGAGCTAGGGTCGACAGAAGAGTTGGAAGAAACATCGGATACTTTAGAAGGAAACGCTTGGCAGAAAGCAAGGTATATTGCAAAAAAGTATGATGTAAATTGTTTTGCCGACGATACTGGACTCGAAATAGATGCTTTGGATGGAGCACCGGGAGTATATTCTGCGCGATATGCTGGACCTCAAAAACTAGCAGATGACAATATGGATTTGGTACTGTCGAACCTAAATGGGGAGTCAAATAGGCGAGCGAAATTTAGAACAGCAATTGCGCTGATAATAGATAACAAAGAGCATCTATTCACAGGAGAGGTTCAAGGCGTTATTACAAATGAAAAAAGTGGAGCTAAAGGCTTTGGATATGACCCGATTTTCAAACATGAAGAGTCTAATAAAACCTTTGCTGAATTCTCTATGGAAGAGAAAAACAAAATAAGTCACCGAGGTATAGCGGTAGCGAAACTAGTGACTTTCTTGCAAAGTTCGTTCTAGAATATCCGTAATATAAAGGCCAAGGTCAATTTTTGCGTAAGCCAATTGTTGTGGCACTAAACTCCGTGAACTCATTCCTGGGACAGCATTAACTTCAATAACATAAGGTATGTTTTTCGAGATAATGTAATCGATTCGGACAAATCCTTTGCAATTGAGAACTTTGTATACTTTCTCAGAAGTTTTTTGAATTAAAGTATATAAATCATCGCTAATTCTTGCTGGGGTGATTTCTTCCGTGCTTTCAGATTCGTATTTAGCGTTGTAATCAAAAAAATCGTTTTTACATACAATTTCTGTAACAGGCAGTGCAATAGTCTTTCCTTGATATTCTATTACTCCACATGTTACTTCTGTGCCAACGATCATTTCCTCCACCAGCACTTCGTCTGATTGAACAAATGCTTTTTCTATTGCGTCATCAAGCGCACTCCAATCTTTAACTTTAGAAATACCTAAACTTGAGCCTGCAGTATTAGGTTTTACAAACAACGGAAGGGTTAAACTACTAGTTAAATCAGACCAATTATATGCGGAATTTTTCCGAATGGAAATAGATTTTGCAACTGAAAACTTTTCATATCCTAGAACAGTTGTTGTTGCTTTTTTGTTAAATGTGAGAGCCATATTCAGCACTCCTCCACCTGTGTATGGTATGTTTAGTAAATCGAAAAACGCTTGAATCTTACCGTCTTCACCAGGCGTGCCGTGCATCATATTGAAAATACCATCAAAAAAAATGGTTTTGTTTTCTAGTTCAAAAGAAAAATCAGCTTTGTTAAGTTCAATCCATTTGTTGTTACACAAAACGGACCATCCCGATGATACTATTTTTACGCGATAAACATTGAATTTATCATGATCTATATGATCAAAAATAATATCAGCACTTTGTTGACTTATGAGAGCTTCGTTGGTAAAACCACCTTCAAGCAAGGCAATTATGGGTTTCATATGTGTTCTTTTTTTATTGCCCAAAGGTATATAATATTGATGTGCAATAAATGCTTTAACAACACTTTGCAAACTAAGAAAGAACTTATGTTTGGAATGGCTATTTTTGTACTTCATAAATTTAATTCATGAAAATAGTAACCTACCTACTGTCATTTCTAAAAAGCAAGTGGTTTTTATGGAACATCATCATAGCTTCCATCGTAATTTCAACCAGTGTTTATGGTGTTTTAGCTTATTTAGATGGTTATACACAACACGATGTGAAACTTACCGTTCCTAATTTTTCAGGATATAAGCTTGAAAACCTAGATGAGGTGTTTTCTGAAAACAAATTGAAGTATAAAATCATTGATTCATTGTATGATCCTACCAAAGAAAAGGGTGTTGTGATCGATCAATTTCCTGTGCAAAAATCTGAAGTAAAGGCGTTTAGAACAATTTATTTGACAATTAATGCTGAGTTACCCCCGATGGTTAAAATGCCAAATCTGATAAATATGTCTAAACGACAAGCTATGTCAGTGTTGGATATTATTGGATTAAGATTGAAAAGTTTTGAATATAGACCTGACATCTGTACAGATTGTGTATTAATGCAAAAACTTGATGAAGAAGAGATTTTACCAGGTGATTTAATTTATAAAGGGGAAAGACTAACATTGGTATTAGGAGAAGGACGTGGGAATAAACGGATTAACCTACCTTATTTAAAAGGTTTGACTTATATTGAATCTAAAAAATTATTAAAAACGTATTCATTAGAATTAGGTGTTGGTATATACGAAGATTGTGAAAATGCGGAGGATAGTTTGAAAGCACAAGTATATAATCAAGTGCCTGAATACATTGTGAATGGAAGAATAAGTATGGGTAGCGAAATTGATATTTGGTTAAGTCCAGATGTAACAAAGCAAGAATAATTATAGATATGAAATACATTTTTTCAATAATAAGTGTCGTTATTACTGTCTGGAGTAGTGCTCAAGAAGTGATTTATCCTATTGGCTATTTACCCAATGTTGTAACTCCATTATTGCATAAGTCTGCAGCAATAGATACATTGTCCTTGCCGTTTTTTGATGATTTTTCAATTGACAAATTTATTGGGACAAGCGATAATGCCTTGTGGGTAGATAGAAATGTATATGTAAATAATACCTATCCTGTTAATCAACCCACTGCTGGTGTCGCCACATTTGATGGTCTTGATGCAACGGGTTATCCTTACGATTTTTCATCGCCCACAACTTATGGCAAAGCTGATTACCTAACATCAGCCCCTATCGATTTAAGTTTCCCGGCAAGTGACTCTATTTACTTAAGCTTTTTTGCACAAGCAGGAGTTCAATTCACCGAATTAGGGCCTAGAGGAAAAGATTCGCTTTTGGTTGAGTTTAAAAATGTAACAACTGGCGAATGGGATAGGGTTTGGCGCAAACCGGGGAAAGGCTTTAATACTTACGACACAGGTTTTGAACAATTTTTAATCCCTGTTAAAGAAAGTAAATATTTGCAAAAAGGATTTCAATTTCGATTTTTGAATTACAGCATGCTTTCTGCGGCAATGTTAATGTGGCACATCGATTATATAAAACTAGACCGAAATCGGTCATTTCTTGACACAAGCGTGCCTGATGTTGGCTTTAGGTATACAAAAACAAATGTGTTGAGTGAATACAGTATTATGCCTTGGGAGATGTATAAACGTCAAGCACCGTCATCGGCTAGCTATATTCTGTCTGCAGAAGTGTATAACAATGCAAGTTTTAGTAAAGTAGGTAACAGTGGGTCTATTACTGTAAAAGAAAAGGGCACACTTTTGAAAACTGAAAATTTTGGAGGTGCGGCTCTGTTTTCTCCATATAGCAGTTATACGTACAATTACACACTTACTAGTCCTTTAATTAACCCAGCATGGAGTCCACAAAGTTTGTATCCAACGTATGAAATAAGTTATGTATTAAGTACAACAACAACACCTGAGTTTTCATCTGAAAATGACACCTTAAGATTTATGCAAAAATTTGGCCCATACCTGGCTTATGATGACGGTACAGCAGAAATAGGTTATGGTATTCGTGAAAAAGGAGGGAAAGTAGCTCAAGAATTTACCATTGATCAAAAAGATACCATTACGGCTGTAAAAATATATTTTAATCCATTCCAAGAGAATTTCTCTACAGAAAACTTTTTATTGACAGTTTGGAGCTCATTAAATCCTGAGCAAATTATATCTAGAAATTTTAGTTTTGACTTCCCTTCATACGGTACAGGGCAAAATGGCTATGTTGATTATAAACTAGATGAACCAATAGAAGTTAATGGTACATTTTACGTAGGATATACACAAACCAATGAGGCCTATATGAATGTAGGACTTGATTATAACGCAACCGCTTCTTCTAAAATATTTTATAACCAAGGCGGAGGGTTTATTAACTCTGAATATCCTGGAGTATTGATGATTAGACCCGTGTTTGGTAAGGGTGCTGTTGGTATAAACAATGTAACGAAAGGAAAAGAAAGTTTTTCAGCATTCCCTAATCCCGCACAAGATCTTATTCAAGTACCACTAAAAATATCTATTGCAAATATTTCGCTCTATGACTTAAAAGGAAGCTTACTTTTGC
The DNA here is from genome assembly GCA_047634195.1 of Flavobacteriales bacterium. GTDB lineage: Bacteria > Bacteroidota > Bacteroidia > Flavobacteriales_D > Luteibaculaceae > JBLIDJ01. The sequence continues at coordinate 62,846 of JBLIDJ010000001.1, read as the reverse complement.
AAACTGACAAAAACCAATTGCAAGTGTCTGAGTTACCTCAAGGAGCATATTTATTGATAGCAACCGAGGACTCAGGAAATATCACCACTCAAAAAATAATGATACAACGATAATGAATCAAGAAGGAATAGAAGCAGAAGTTGAAGAGAGCGAATTGTTTGAGCATTATAAAGTTGTTGCTGATCCAGGTCAAGAAGCACTGAGAATTGATAAATTTTTAGTAGACCGTATCCCGAATACTAGTAGAAACAAGATTCAAATTGCTGCTAAATCAGGAAATATACAAGTTAATGGATTGGTAGTTAAACCAAACTATAAAGTGAAACCTCAGGATATTGTGGCCATAGTAATGCCTTATCCTGTTCGTGAAATTGAGCTTATTCCTCAAGATTTAGATCTGAATATAGTTTATGAAGACGACGCGTTGATAATTGTTAACAAGCGCGAAAACATGGTTGTACATCCTGGCTATGGAAATTATTCGGGCACGATGGTCAACGGATTGATTTATCATTTCTCACAATTGCCACAACCCAAAGATGCTTTTGACAAGGGTAGACCAGGCTTAGTACATCGCTTGGACAAACACACTACGGGCATTATGGTTGTTGCAAAAACCGAGTTCGCACTAACAAATTTGGCCAAGCAATTTTATGACAGAACTTCTGAACGAAGATACTGGGCATTAGTTTGGGGTGAAGTAAAAGAAGACAGTGGAGTGGTGACCGGAAATATTGGTCGATCGTTGAAAAACAGAAAAGTAATGGATGTTTTTCCTGATGGAGATCATGGCAAACATGCTGTCACACATTATAAAGTGTTAGAGAGACTAGGATATGTTACCTTAATTGAATGTAAGCTTGAAACAGGTAGAACACACCAAATTCGTGCTCACATGAAGCATATCGGACATCCGTTATTTAATGATAATGAATATGGTGGTGATAAAATATTGAAAGGGACAACGTTCACCCGATATAAGCAGTTTGTACAGAATTGTTTTTCACTCATCGAAGGTCAAGCACTCCATGCCAAAACACTTGGATTGACTCATCCTACTACGCAAGAATGGATTTCTTTTGATTCAGAATTACCAGAAAATTTTCACACCATGCTCGAAAAGTGGCGCAATTATGCTATTCATGTAGCAAGTTGAGTGATGGTAATCGTGTTGCCGTTGAAGACCACAACATCTCCCGGTCTCAATTTAGCGCGCTTACGCCACTCGGTTTCTCCATTTACAGTTACTAAACCCTCATCAACAACCATTTTTGCTTCACCGCCAGAACTAACAAGGCTCTTTATTTTGAGGAGCTTTATTAGCTCGATGTATTCATTCGTTATTTCGAAGTCCATGTGCTTTTTATTAATTAGGCTAAAGTAGACAAAAACAGTTGTTTGGTAAGATTAGTCGTTTAATCGAAAATTTATAATAGGTTGCGCTAATAGTTTACATTTGCGGAAATGTGACTATACTATGCGAAAAATTTTACTATTTATTGGATTTGTTTCTTTTATTGGACAAATTCATAGTCAACAAGTTACCTTATTAAGCGAAGGTTTTGAATCAACTTTCCCGCCTTCTGGCTGGTTGTTGGCGGATGCTGCAGGACCACCACCTGTTTTTCCTTGGGTTAAGCAAAATGGAACTGGAGAAATTCCAGCAGTTGCTCCTAAAACAGATACTTGTACAGCCATGTTTGAGTGTTTTGCGATTCCAGCAGGATACTCTAGTTATATGATTACTAGTGCTGTAGACCTTTCAAATTACGAAAACGCTCAAGTAAACTTTTCAATGTATCGTGATTTTGATGCTCTAGATCCTTTTTCTGCCACAGCTGACCAATTAAGTATTTACGCTTCAGTCGTTCAAGATATTGTTGGAGCAGTTGTCTTAGGTACAGTGCAAAGAAATAGTCAACTACAGCCCCCTGAGGCTAGTAATGGCTGGTATGATTATTCTTTTGATATCCCTATGGAAGTATTCGCAGGGGGCAATGTTTATATCATTATAGAGGGCTTAAGTCAATCTGGTAATAATATATATATTGATGACTTTAGTGTATCAACAACATCAGCAGTTCCTGATTGTGCAACAAATCAAATGCCCGCAGATTTAACAACGGGAGTATGTTCTTCTAGTGATGTGTCATTATCTTGGGGTGCAGTTGCTGATGCAATTGGGTACAAATTATTTCTTGGATCAGATGACCCACCTACCAATTTAGAAAATGGCACTGATTTAGGTAATGTTACGAGTTATATGTTAAGCGCACCTTTATTAATTAATACTACGTATAGTTGGCAAGTAATCCCTTACAATGCTGATAGAGGCGCTATAGGTTGTGGTGTGTTAACATTTGAAACTAATCCTTCAGTAGATCCAATTGTCGAGATTACTAAAGATTCTTTAGCGGTATGTATTGGTGATTCATTATTATTTCCGGTTTTGGTGTCAGATGGCAATGTATCAATACCAGGAGCATATTCATTTGATTGGACAGGAACAGATGTAGCTAAGTTGTCTAGTACAACAGTTGAATCCCCTAAGTTTGGATCCAACGTTCAAAATGAACAATTTAAGTATTTTCTTACTGCAACGGACGATAGTTTGTGTCAAGGAATAGATTCTGTTATAGTTTACGTGAAGGAGTTCCCTACAGCTGGTGTTATTTCGGCAAGTGAAGATACCGTATGTATAGGTGAAGTTGTTGTGACGTCAATCACTGGGGAAGATGGTACAATTGATTGGAATATCTCTGGAGATGGAACTAGTTATTCTTCGTTAAATTCAACTGCTAACCCTTATGATTATCCTTACCAGATTGGGTTGAATTATGTTATAGCTGTTGTAGAAAAAGCAAATTGTTATGACACAAGTAATGTGGTTCAAATAAGAGCATCGGCAAGTCCGGATAAGCCAGTATTTAACTTGCCAGTATCTTTCGTTAGCTTTTGTGCAGGTGATAGTGCTTTAATTCCAGTCTCGAATTATAGTGATAATCTATTGTGGAGTGATGGAATGAGCACAACACCTAATTATTATGCTAAAGAATCAGGAGACTTTAATGTTACATATACAGACCCCATTACAGCTTGTTCTTCGGTATCAGATTTCGTAAATGCATCTGAAATTATAGTTGATAAGCCAATGATAACATCTGATATTACTGTTATTTGTGCTGGAGAAACGGTGTTGATTTATTGTTTGAACTACGAAACTGACTTAACTTGGAATGACGCATTAATCACGACCAATGATAGCCTATTTGTTACTGAAACTGGTGATTATAAAGTGTATTACGAAGAGCCAGTTTATGGATGTGTAGATTCTTCTGATGTGATTACTACAACTGTTAATCCGGCCCCTGATGCTCCAAATATTACTCAAAGTAACGATACACTTTTCGCCAATGTATCGGGAGATATTAAATGGTATGACGAATTGGATAATGAAGTAGGTACAGGTGATTATTATAAAGTATTGGATAACGGAACATATTATGCAACCAACACAAGTGTAGATAATTGTGTTACTACTTCTGCATCAATAGTAGTTACAGATGTTGGCGTTAGTAGCTATGATAGTGGAAACAGATCCTTATCAATCTATCCAAATCCAAGTAATGGAACATTTAATATTGATAATGCTTTACCAAATACAACAATAACTATTGTGAACAATTTAGGCGAAAAGTTAAGCAATCATGTATTGATGAATAACCATGAGCAAATAAAAATAGATTTACCAGTCGGTATTTATTTTATGATTATTAAAAATGGGAGAGACAAAATCATTGAAAAAATATTGATAAAAGAGTAGTCATTAAGGTAAGGAAATCATTGTCCTGTCATTTGACGAGAGATACCGAATAAGCAAAAAAATAAAACACCTTAATTAAGTTAAACACTTAGTTGAGGTGTTTTTGTGTCAATCAAACTCATCGTATGTTCTTATGAGTCAGATAACCTGAATTCGGGATAACAAAATGATGTCAATTTTGAAAAAAAATAAAATAGTGTTTTACAATAGAGGTATCTCTTTTTATATTTAACCCTATGAAATATTTATTGACAGGGGAAGAGACAGAACGCTTAAGCTTTCGATTGGTTAGTCAATCTGATTTTGATGCTTGGTTGCCTTTATTTTCTGGTCATCGCGTTGCAGAATTTTTAGGAATGGACGAAAACCTCACAAAAAGACAGCAATGTGAAGGGTGGTTTACTAGATCCCTAGGCAGGTATGAAAAAGAAACAGGAGGGATGAATGTCTTGATCAGCAAAACTACAGGATCTTTGGTGGGGATGTGTGGTTTGCTTATTCAAGAACTTGAAGGAGAATCTTATATGGAAGTTGGTTATTCCATTTTACCTGAGTATTGGGGTAAAGGGTATGCAACAGAGGCTGCTGTTAAATGCAAAAATTATGCTTTTGAAAATAACTTTACAGAAAGCTTAATCTCCATGGTACATGCCGATAACATTGGTTCTGAATTGGTAGCGCGAAAAAATGGAATGAAATTATTTCGATTTATCCCAAATTATATGGGACAACCCATGAATATTTTCAAGATAGATAAATGATATTTTGATAGATCTTAATATATTTTTAGGGTAATCTAAAAAAATGCACATTTGCATGAACTTTTAATAAAGACATGCGCGTTTTTCAAATTATTACGATTTTATTTCTACTTGTTGTTTTTTTCGCAATGCAGTAAAACAATGCCCTCTTCACCATCCGAAAATGAATTGCTTGACGGACCCATTCAAGACTTAAATTTTGAGCAAAGCGCAAGTTTTTTAAGAGGAGATATTGCCTTTGGAGAAGTGTTTACAGCCGCAGAAGGACTAGGGCCAATTTTTGTCGCTAATAGCTGTGCCAGCTGCCATGCTGGTGATGGAAAAGGAATTCCTTTTGTTAAATTCACGCGATTTGGACAAGCAGACACTTTAGGTAATACGTTTTTACATTTGGGAGGGCCGCAATTACAACATAAAGCGATACCTGGTTATATGCCAGAAAGACTTCCTCCAGGAGCTCTAAAAATAGATTTAATTGCTCCTGCTGTAACAGGATTAGGTTTTTTAGATGCTATCTCAGATCAAGTTTTGATTGACTTATCAGATCCCAATGACTTAAATAACGATGGTATTAGTGGTCGACCTCATTGGAACAATATTCCTACTTATGTGTAGCAAAGACCAAACGGTATTGTTAATAATGGAAAATACATTACTCGATTTGGTAAAAAAGAGGGAGTATATGATTTGTTGCATCAAACATCAGGGGCATATAAGCAAGATATGGGTATCACTTCGCTGTATGAACCAATGGATGTTTATAGTGGTTTAGAAATCGACCCCGAAGTGAGCACGATAGACCTAAACGATGTAGTGTTTTATTTAAAAACATTAAAAGCTCCTATCCAGAGAGATAAGTATAATCCAGATTTACAGGCAGATGAATACATCTTTGTTTCACTAAACTGTAGCGGTTGTCATAACCCAAAGTTACAAGCGAGTGATTCACGTATCCCTCAATTAGCCAATAAAGCCATACATCCTTATACCGATTTATTACTGCACGACATGGGGCCAATGCTTGATGATGGGTACACTGAAGGTTATGCATTGACTTCTGAATGGAAAACGCCAGCTTTATGGGGCTTAGGGTTTTCCAAAGATACTCAAGGTGGTAGTTATTTCTTGCTACATGATGGCCGTGCAACAAGCATCGAATCTGCCATAAATTATCATGGAGGGGAAGCTGAACAATCGAAAATTGGATAACAAAATCTAACAATAAGAAAGAAACAACATCTTATCACATTTTTAGAATCGCTGTAAACAGGGAGCGTAGAAATTTTGTGAAAAAATGTTGTTGGACAACAGCAGTTTTTCTGATAGTTGGCCTTGTTATGACCAATTGCACGGGCATCTATTATGCAACAGCTTCCGCAGCTGATAATCAACTCATTCTTGCTAAATCAGAATTTATCATCGATTTAGAAAAAAATAAAAAACGAACATATGTTTTAGTGAAATCTGAGAAATTAGATTTCCCCATTTGTGTTTATCAAATCAGTGACAACCAATACGCATCATCCTTGTTGAAATGCACACATAGAGGTTGTGAGCTTAATGTTGGCGGAGGAATATATACTTGTTCATGCCACGGAAGTGAATTCTCAGTTGAAGGAGAAGTATTAGAAGGACCTGCCATTCATAAATTAACCATGTTTAAAACCATTACAGATAATGAAAACATTTACATACAACTTCATTAAACTAACCTTAGTAGCTGTTTTTGGACTAAGTTCAACTACTAATATTATGGCTCAAGATATCAATCCCACCAACAATGATTCCAACCAAGTAAAGTTGAATATGGACGCAGTATATGCCCGTCCATTTTTATCAATTGGTAATAGTCCAGTTGCGCTGGGAGGGTATGTTGAAGCAAACTCGATTTATAGTGTTACCGAAGGAGTTACTGAAGGGCTTTCTTTTCAAGCAAGGAGAATGACATTATTTATTTCGGCAAGTATTAATAAACGGATCAAATTCTTGTCTAAACTGGAATTTGAAGATGGGACAAAAGAAATAGGAATTGAATTTGCAGCGGTTGATGTTTCGTTACATCCTGCATTTAATATGCGTGGAGGTATTATTATGAATCCAATTGGGGGATTCAATCAAAATCATGATGGCCCTAAATGGGAATTTATTGATAGACCTGAAGTAGCAGTAAACATGTTGCCTGCAACATGGTCCAATGCTGGATTTGGAATTTTTGGTAAAACAAACAAAAACAAATGGGTACTTGGTTATGAGTTGTATTTGACCAATGGATTCGATCAAACTATCATTGATAACAAAGAAAATAAAACTTTTTTGCCTGCATCTAAAGAAAATATAGAACGCTTTGAAGAAAGTAGTAATGGAGCACCTTTAATGACAGGTAAGTTGGCTGTTAAAAACAGAGCTATTGGGGAAATAGGTATGTCTTATATGGGAGGTATCTACAATAAATTTGCCGATGATGGAGTAGAGTTGGATGTGAAAAGAAAACGGCACGTTTGGGCTATTGACTTTAACACAAAAATAAAAGCCACCAACACCAAAATAATTGGTGAATATGTTACTATTTCTGTTGATGTACCACGCGCATATGGTCAGCAATAAGGTAATAAACAACAAGGTGCTTTTGTGGATGTGATACAACCCATTTTAACAACAGAAATATTGGATTGGGATAAAGCGGTTCTCAACTTAGCGGTACGACTTGATTATGTTGATTGGAACGTAGGTGAATTTCAACAAACTAAAACCAATATTGGAGATGATATGATGGCTATAACACCAGCAATCAGTTTAAGGCCCTCAGATCAGACAGTTTTTAGAATTAACTACCGATACCAACGAGATACAGATATACTTAATAATGCTGCTGCGAAAACCGCAACATGGATGCTTGGATTTAGCAGCTATTTTTAACTAATTTGACAAAAAATAATTTAAATACTCCTATTTCTGCATTCTTTTTTTTAATTCATCAATAGTTAGATAACGGTTTTCAATTCCGTAGAGTAAAGCACCAATCATATTATTGACACCTATTTTTTTGTAAAGTCGATACCGAATCGATTTTACAGCGTCAAAGGACCTTCCCATACATTCTGCCAATTCTTTGATCGTATATTGCAGGCAAACATACCGGAGCAACTCAATTTCCGTGTGGTTTAAAGTAGCATTGTCAATATGATGATCTTCTTTTTGAAATTTTACAGTCAGTAAATGTTTGTAGAGCACTTCACTGACAGACTTACAATAATAGGTTTCATCTTCAAGAAGAAGGTTAAATAATTTGTTCAACTCAAATATTGTCGTTGATTTGTTTAAAAAACCATCTATCCTTAGTCGATAGCATTGTATTATAGTTGATTTAGTATCGTCCACACTCATGATTATAATTTTAGGACGCTTGACAAGCTTTAGAGCATTTAACTTATCCAAAAATTGAATGCCATTCATGACGGGCATATCCAAATCTAATAAAACAACATCAATGTCTTTTTCATTAATTTTTTCTAGCGCTTCTTTTCCGTCAGAAGCCTGATGACATTTTGTAATGAAACGAATTGAATTTAAAAGAGTGATAACTCCTTTGCGATAAATAGGATGGTCATCGACTACCAATACATGCATATATCCTTCACTTTAATAATTACTTGGTGCTAGATCACTCGAAATTACCATTAATAATTGCAAAATAAAGGTAATTACAACTTTTTTTAGAAAGGCCTATATTCATCACTTTAGTATAAAATGATATAACAGTAGGTAAGTAAATTCATGAAATTATTAAATAATAAAATGTAAAAAGGTAAGTGGTTTTTTTAAATATAAAAACGTAAAATGCTGATAATCAGTTATAAAATAAATTATGTGCTTTCATAAATAAGGCATATTCCGACTAAAAAGTGTCGGTTGTAACCGCCACAAATGTATTGTTGACTACGAACATTTCAGCGTGTAAATTGGTTTTTTGAAAAAGGTGAATAAAATGATAATATCCAATGATAATATTGTTTTATTCTAATTTTCATAAATATAATTTTTAAAATATAAGAGCACACCACCTCCAATAAAGTTATTACTTCAACGGAAAGATTGAAATGTATGGCTGGGAGCATCCGTTTTATTAAGGCGTTTTTGAAACGGGTGCAGGTAGTGTTTTAATCAATTATTCTAACTGAGCGTTAAGTGTAGTTTTATAAGATTTATGGAGAACGAAAGATTTAATTCTTGGATTAGTTTTTTTTAAATTTTTGCCAGACATAATTGGCATAACTTTACTTTCAATGTGGACAGAGTCAGGGTTTAAAAGAACTCGAAATTGAAATGAAAGAAGCAGAGCAAATCGGGGCATATATAGAATATACTTTGTTAGAAGATGTTGGCTCTAGAAAGTGGTTTGCCGAATATTTGAAACAGTTTAAATTTCAGAGACTAGGCGCGAACGTTGGAAAGAATATTATGTTCTAGTACAAATTGAATATGATTTGGCACCCTTAGCGGCTAAAAAAGCGCAATATCAAATAGACTCACTAAGTGCATAGATAAAGCAACGTGAAGCTGCTTTTCAAAAAAGAGGCTCATACACCTGAGCATAACACCTTATCTTTAGACAGTTTAGAGAATATTAAAACTGACATTAATAATTTGCAAAGCTCTAAAGCTTTTTTGTTAGATAAATTGGATGTTAAGAAAGGCTTAAACAAAATTGACGTTAATAAAACAGCGAGTAAATAAAACTGACAACACATAACAAATAGAAAATAGTGTTAGTTTTTAATTTCTCCAATTCTACCTTTGCGTCATGTGGATTTGGACCGTGTTTATTTCAAGTTTTTTAGCAGCTACCATTTTGCCTCTTGGGTCAGAAGTAGCCTTTGTTGCCGCCATAGACAGTAACGAACCTATTTTGTTAATGGTTATCATTGCAACCATAGGAAATACCATTGGAGGCATGACAAATTACCTGCTTGGTTGGTTTGCTAAGTGGAGTTGGTTAGAAAAGTATGCTCGAATAAAAAGAGCCAAAGTAGAACGAATAAGTCTCAAATGGCAAAAACATGGAGCATGGTTGGCTTTATTGTGTTGGATGCCTATTATTGGTGACCCATTAGCTGTAATGTTAGGGTTGTTAAGAATACCTTGGTTAAATATAATAGTATTAATGGCTATTGGGAAAGGCCTTAGGTATATAGTTTTAGCTGCTATTTGGATATATTGGTAATGGCTACTAAAATGTATTAGGTCTTAATTAAAAAAGATGTAGGACTTTATATCCACTTCTTTTTTCTGAAAAAAAGAATCATACCAATGGTAATCCCCGACATGAGTATCCAAACAGATGCATAACCATATTGCCAGCTTAGTTCCGGCATCTTCTCGAAATTCATTCCGTATATACCCGCAACAAAGGTTAAGGGAATAAAGATAGTAGAGATAATGGTCAGTAATTGCATAATCTGATTCATCTTATGACTCAAGCTACTTAAATAAGCATCTCTTAATCCTGAATTCATCTCCCTGTGTAATTCAATACTTTCAATAATTTGTATTAAATGATCGTAGACGTCAGACAAAAAGGTTTTTGTTTCCGCTTTAATTAATGCAGAATCTTGACTGAGCATCCGATGTATTGCTTCTCGCAAAGGAAAAATATTTTTACGCAAAGCTAACAGGTTCTTTTTGTTTTGTTGAATGTACATTAAACAAGATTCCTTTGGATTGGCAAAAACAATCTCTTCCATTTCTTCTATTCGTTCCCCAATTTTTTCCATGATCACATAGTAATGATCTACAATCATGTCTATTAGTGCATAAAACAAATAATCTGAACCTGAATTTCTTACCCTCCCATTTCCTTTATTGAGTCGTTCTCTAATCAAACTAAAAACATCTTCTTGAATTTCTTGAAATGATATAACAGTATTGTCTAACAACAGTAAACTAACCTGTTCGTCCAACACTTCATCATTTTCTTCGTGGTAAGTGAGCATTTTTAAGCTGAAAAACAATGTATTGTCTATCTCTTCAGACTTTGGACGCTGCTGAGTATTTACTACATCTTCAAGGATAAGTGGATGTAATCCAAGTTTGTTTCCAAATTCATCTATTTTATCGGCATGGTGAACTCCAACAACATTGATCCATTGTTTTTTTTGAGGATCTAATTTTTCATGGAAATTAATTAAATCTAATCGTTCAAAAGAAATGGAGTTACTATCATACGTGTGTAGGTCAATATTGAAATCGTGTGCTCTTTTTTTACCCACATATATGATACTACCGGGTGGTAAGCCGGGCGATTTACTTACTATTATTTTTATTCTTTCGCTCATTTGTTTTACCGAATGTGTGAGACTGTGGTTGCTTTTAAGGCAATTATTTTTTTATCAATTTAATAAATTTGTTGTTAGAAGTGTTTCCATTGATTTGTAAAAAATAAACACCACTAGCTAGATCATTGTTGTCAATTTTTTGAATAGAACCATTATTTGCAATAGGCAATGATTTTAGTAATTGATAATTACTATTCCAAAGTTTTACTTCTTTGGTGTTTTTAAAATCCCCAGAAATGTTCCAGAAATTACTTGAGGGATTAGGAAATACTTGAAAATTAAGAGCTCGATTGTCCTCTGCAATAAAGGTTAAGTCGATAGTTCCAAAACGATACTTAATTGTATTAGATAAATAATCCTCCCAGACAACCATAACTTTGTCGTTTACGATGGCTACATCTCCATTGCTAACATAATTTGAGCCTACGGAAGCAGGAAAGTCAAGGAACCCTTTACTGATATTGTCAGTGTACAAAAATTGTAACTGACTTTTTCCGTTGGCAGATTGTTTAAATATCATCACTGACTGTTCTTCGGAATTTTTTAGTCTAGGAAAGTTTTGTTGTGCTAGGCCGGGATAGTTTGGTATTACTGCTTCTGATGGAGCACAAGTTGTAGATGATACTGAGAGTTGATTAAAGTAAACTAATCCTTTACCACTAGCTGCATTCATGAAAACAGAGTAAAGAGTGTCGTTCAAGATGAAACCATTAGGGCCTGTAGATGGACATTCACTGATTTGCCACTCATTCTGATCTATGTTAAGACTGTTTTGGAAACTAGTCCCATTATCGTTTGAAAGCGTAGTCCAAGAATCTCTAATGTTAGATGCATTATTTCGATACAACATTGCTACAGTGTTTTTGTTTGTAGCAATAGAGCCAGGGCAACAGTCACATGCTTCCGAAGAGACGGCTTCAAGACCACTTGCCTCAACTTCTGGACTAAATGTTGTTCCATTATCTGTTGATTTAGTAATTACCCAATGAGGTTCTAAAAAGTTAACATCAAATTTCATGAAAGCAACCAGAACATCTCCGTTGTCTGCTATTGCAATTGTAGTAAATCTAGATAAGTTATTCCCTATGTTATCTACTTTCACAGGAGCTGAAAAAGTATTTCCTCCGTCAAATGAGCTTATGCAATAGAGACTACTCAGGGTGTCATCTTCAGGAGCCTGTTTATACGCAATATAGACAGTATCACCTTTGGCAGCAATTTCTGACCCCATCCAACTAGCTTGAGCGACCATGATTTCTGCTGGGTTAAGTTTTATAGGAATAGAAAAAGCATTATTAGTCCATTTCGAATACATTAAGTTTCCACTATTCCCCCAAATAACGAGTGGTTCATTGCTACTATTTGTCACTATTCTAGGACGGTCATTACCATCTTGTGTAGTGCCTATTTCTGCAATGTCTTGCCATATTACTTGAGCAGTTGCAATATTTGATAAGGCCAAACAAAAAAGGAAAAGGTAAAGTGATTTTTTCATGACAATTTCTATTAATTTAGGTAGCTAAGATATTGGAAAGTATAAAGCTATACAAGATTTTGTATTGAAAGAGCCAAATGCAAACATTATTAAATGCGGAAAGCATTTTTTTTGTGAAAAATTGCCTGGTATTTTCCCTTAACAATTTGATTATTTTTGTGCAAAATAAGACTATGAAAAACACAATTATTACAATAGCTTTTATGTGTATTGGCTCTTGCTTGATTGGGCAACAAATAGTGTTCAATGTCGATACTGTTTTTGCTGAAAAACCGGCAACATCTTTTGTTATTGAGTGGTATGCTGCTCTCGATAATGATAGTGGTCAAAATCTTGATGTAAATTACACCATGACTGAACTTGGTGCTTTTAATAAAAATTGGGAGCTTAGTATCGATGACCCCGATACGGCATATCACATTGGAACAACAATAAGAGAAGGTAATTTCAGATTAGACACATTACCAACTACATATGACAAGCTAATTATTTTCTTATATCCAAACAATACAGCAGGAGAAATGCTTTTGAAAGTTGATTTCACTACGCAAGTTGACACAGTTGTTCAAACGATATACTACAATTATAAATCAACCGGATTTGGAGGGATAGACAACATTAACACTATTGAGATGTTACCAAGTTGTAAAACAGATATTCAAAATAATTCATCAGAAGTAATAAGGTTTTCTTACTATGACTTGCAAGGGAGAGAACTGAATGAATGCCCTGTCAATGAATCTGTTATCATGCAAGGAAAAAGGCATGATGGAAGCACACAATGTATCAGTAAAACTTTTAAGGTAAGTAATTAACCCATTTATTTCGAGGCTTAATTAAATTTGATTTTTTTCATTGCAGATACTGCTTGCAGCATTTGTCAGTTACCTGTATTTTAGACGCGATGAAATTCACATACCCAGCGATACTTTGGTCATTATTGGTAATCTTAATTCCAATAATCATTCATTTATTAAACCTTAGAAAATTTAAACCTTTGTTGTTTCCGAATGTTCAGTTTTTGAGCATGGTAAAAGAACAAACGAAAAAAAAATCTCATATAAAACGCTGGGTTCATCTATTACTAAGGTGTTTAGCTTTTTTATTCTTGGTTTTTGCTTTTGCACAGCCTTATTTTCCAGCCGAGGCTAATGGAAAAAAAAGCGGGAATACTATTGTTGCCATTTATCTTGATAATTCATTTAGTATGCAGGGCAAAAATGAAACTGGAAGCCTTTTTGAACAAGCTAAGCAGCAAGCAATAGAATTGATAAAATCATTTGATACTGGAACAACATTTATTTTCTCTACCAATCAATTCGAACCTAAGCACAGTAAATCGTGTGATGCAAAGCAAGCAATACAATTTGTACAACAAACCAAGATAGGAGGACAGCGTAAAAATATCAATGCGATTCAAGCAAAACATCAGTCGTTATTGCCAAAAAAACAAGGGCAGATATTTTATTTTTATTTAAGTGATTTTCAAGAAAATCAATTTACAACAAACCAACTCTCAAGTGATTCTATTGCCGAATACATATTGCTGCAATTTAGCCACGTAATAGATCAAAATATATCTGTTGATTCTGTCTGGACAACTAAACCATCAATGTTAGCGAAAAGCAAGCAAGAAATACATGTCCGAATAAAGAATGAAGGAAGCCGTGCCATTGAAAATTACCCGCTAGAAGTTTCGATAAATGATCAGTCTAAGCAGCGATTATTAGTCAACGTTTCAGCTAACAGCTTCACCGACATTGTTACATCCTTTCTATTGCCTAAGCAAAATGTTTGTAATGGAAAGATAAGTATTGAAGATTACCCAATCATTTTTGATAATACCTTGTTGTTTACTCTTAATGTTCAAAAGAACATCAACATACATGCTTTGTATGAACGCGAATCAGAATCACTCTTGAAATTATTTAAATCAGATAGTCTATTTGATTACACTCAAAGTAGGTTTTCTAATATTAACTTAACTCAAATTGAAAATGCTGAAGTGCTGCTTTTATTAGCGCCAAAACTTTTGAGTGAAGGCATTATTCGAAAGATAAATGAATGGGTTAAAGGAGGGAAGACGGTCATTTTTATCCCAGAAAACAACGTAGATCTAATTTCTGAAAACAAATTGTTTGCAATACTTGGAGTTAGCAGTTGGAAAAATAAGATTGTTAGCGATGCTACTGTAAATAAATGGGAACTCGATCACCCAATTTTCGAAAATGTTTTGGAGCGTAAACCTGAACAGTTGAATTATCCAAAAGTGAAAAGTTATTTTGAAGTATCATCAAATAATGAAAATATTGCCAGCATTTCTGGAAAACCAATTATTGAACGATTTCAAGTAGGATTAGGTAACTTTTATAGAGTCAACACTTCTGTTAATTCGGATAATGGTAATCTTGGCAATCATGCTTTGTTTTTAACGGCATTATTTAGAATGGGAGAAATGACAGGACAGACCAATCAATTATATTATAATCTTGGTTCAAAAGAAACCATTGCTGTTAATTATGTCATTAAAAAAGATGAGGTGTTACGTTTAAGCTCAAATAAACAAGAATATATTCCTTATCAAATCCCTAGAGGAAATAAAACATTTGTCAGCATCCCTAATGAAATAGAAGAGGCTAACTACTACACGCTAAACACTAATACAACGATGTTAGAAACATGGGCTTTAAACTATGATAGGAAAGAATCATCGTTACGTTTTTGGTCTGTCGAAAATCTGAGTAAGAATTTACAATTGTTAGGTCTTAATGTTCAGAATATGATATACCAATCTGATAAAACAACTAAGCAATTAAGCTCACTAACCAATAACTCTGTGTTATGGCAGTATTGTTTATGGTTTATGTTGTTATTTTTGATGTTGGAAATTTTAATAAACAAACGCGGGTAAAATCCAATGTATGAATATACTTATCAAACAAGTAGTGCTCATAGAGCCTAGCTCAAAGCATCATATGCAAGTTGTTGACTTGATGATTGTTGATGGAGTAATCGTGGAGATTGCCAAGCAAATAGAGCCTAAAAACAATTGCACTTTGTGGCAAGGTGAAAACTTGCACGTTTCTGCAGGTTGGTTTGACATGAGAGCAAATTTCAAAGATCCAGGCGTCGAATACATGGAAGACATTTATTCTGGAGTCAATGCAGCCATGCAAGGAGGGTTTACTGGAGTTTGTTTGTCGCCAGAGACCGAGCCAGCCATAGATAATAAAGCACAAGTACTGTATATTACTCAAAAAGCAGCATCGCTTTTAGTCGACATTGTTCCTAACGGATCCCTTTCAAAACAATTGTTGGGCAAAGAATTGGCCGAAATGTATGACATGCATTTGGCTGGAGCTCGAGGTTTTTATAATGGAAAAAACACGGAAGTTTCTTCAGCATTAATGCAAAAAGCACTGCTTTATGCAAGGCACATGAATGAGGTAGTCATAAATTACCCCTTAGATAGAAGCATTAGTGGAGCAGGTCAAATACACGAAGGAAGCACTAGTACTTCTCTTGGATTAAAAGGTATTCCTTCAATTGCAGAAGAGATAAGATTGAATAGAGATATTTATTTGGCAGAATATACAGAAGGAAAGTTACATGCTGCTACCATTTCATCGGCTGGTAGCGTAAGCCTCATAAAAGCTGCAAAAGCTAAAAAAACATCCGTTACGTGCGATGTGTCAGCATTACAGCTATTTTTCATTGATGAAGACTTGAGTGACTTTAGTACCGCTCTGAAAGTATCACCACCTTTCCGATCTAAAGAGGATAAGCTAGCACTTATAAAAGGATTGAAGGATAATGTGATTGACGTAATATGTTCTGATCACGAACCATTAGACAACGATCACAAAAAAGTAGAATTTGATTTCGCAAGCTATGGTTGTATTGGTTTAGAAACGGCCTTTAGTGTTGCGAACACCGCTTTGGCTAAACAAATGAAAATCGATGATATTGTTGCTAAAATATGTAACAACCCAAGAGTAATACTTGGGATTGATGCCGTGAAAGTAGAGGTAGGGCAAGTGGCAAATTTGACCGTTTTTGACCCCACCATGGAATACACCTTGGAATTAGATCATATAAAATCGAAGTCTAAAAACACACCTTTGATAGGGACAAAGCTAGTTGGAAAAGCACTAGGTGTTATTAATAACAATCAGGCTAATTGGTTAGTTTAGGTTACAGAGCCTGTCCCGATTATTCGGGATGTAAGGTCTCAGGGAGCATTGCTTATGCTGAGTAATCGGGATTGTAGGTTTTAGGTCTGAAAATCAAAATTCGGAAAGTCAGAAAACCTTGGCTGAGACTCAGGAGTCAATAGTTCATCATTCCTTTTGTAACGTAGTGGAAGAAAGGAATCCGTTTTTTTTTTAAATTACCTCCCATCCCGATCTGAATCGGGATGGGAGGTAATAGTAATCAGCTAAGAGGAAATATATAAAACGGGAGTATACTAATCTACGACAGTTCCATACAAATCAAAATCTTCTGCGCTATCAATTTTCACCATAGCATAATCACCAATACGGACAAATTCGTTGGCTTTATTTACCAATACTTCATTATCTACATCTGGCGAATCATGCTCAGTTCTACCCACAAAATGATCGCCTTCTACACGGTCAAATAATACCTTATACGTTTTACCAATTTTTTCTTGGTTCAACTCATAAGAAATACCTTGTTGCAATTCCATAATAGCATCGGCACGTTCTTGTTTCACTTCTTCGGGTACATCATCTTCCGATTTAAAAGCATGCGTGTTTTCTTCGTGAGAATATGGGAACACACCTAAACGATCAAATCTCATATCAGCAACCCAGTCGTACATGGTTTGAAAATCTTCTTCCGTTTCACCTGGATAACCTGTGATTAAGGTGGTTCTCAAAGCCAAATTAGGAACCGTAGCTCTAATCTCACTCACCAACTTATTAGTTTTAGCCATAGTTGTACCTCTTCTCATGGCTTTCAACATTTTGTCAGATGCATGTTGTAAAGGCATGTCAAGGTAATTGCAAATATTATCCCGCTCAGCCATTACTTTTAAGGCATCCATAGGGAAACCAGTAGGGAAAGCATAGTGTAATCTAATCCATTCAATACCTTCAACATCAGAAAGGTTTTCTAGCAAAGTTGCCAACTTTCGTTCTTTGTAGATATCTAGTCCGTAATAGGTCAAATCTTGAGCAATCAAGATTAATTCTTTGGTTCCTTTTGCCGCCAAGGCTTTAGCTTGAACAACCAGTTCTTCAATAGGAGTAGAGACATGTTTACCACGCATCAATGGAATTGCACAAAAAGAGCATGGTCTATCGCAACCTTCAGCAATTTTAAAATAAGCGTAATGTACTGGAGTAGTTAACAAACGTTCTCCAACCAATTCGTGCTTGTAATCTGCTTTTAATGTTTTTAGTAATCGAGGTAATTCTCGTGTACCAAAATAAGCATCAACTTCTGGAATTTCTTTCTCCAAATCACCTTTGTAGCGTTGACTTAAACAACCTGTCACATAAACTTTTTCAACAAGACCTTCGTTTTTAGCTTCTACATACCTCAAGATAGTATCAATACTTTCTTGCTTTGCATTGTCAATAAAACCACAGGTGTTGATAATAATAATGCCTGAATCATCTTTCATAGACTCATGTTCCACATCAAACTTATTGGCTTTTAATTGTCCCATCAACACTTCCGAATCGTAAATGTTTTTTGAACAGCCTAAGGTTACCACATTAACCTTGTTTTTTTTATATGTTTTAGTTTTCAATGTCTTATGCTTTATTAAATAATGAATCAACAAACACACGTTTGTTAAATACCTGTAAGTGATCTATGCCTTCTCCAATGCCAATATATTTAACAGGAATTTTAAATTGATCTGAAATACCTATTACAACACCGCCTTTGGCAGTGCCATCAAGCTTGGTCAATGCCAACGAAGTTACTTCGGTTGCTATGGTAAACTGTTTTGCTTGTTCTATGGCGTTTTGTCCTGTGCTTGCATCCAATACTAAAAGCACGTCGTGAGGAGCACCGGGTACAATTTTAGTCATTACACGTTTTATCTTGGCCAACTCGTTCATTAAGTTGATCTTGTTGTGCAAACGCCCAGCTGTGTCTAGAATCAACACATCCATTCCTTGTTTTTTTGCTTCAGTAATAGAGTCAAAAGCTACAGAAGCTGGGTCAGCACCCATACCTTGAGAAATCATAGGAACATCAACACGTTCTGACCAGATTTTTAATTGATCTACTGCAGCTGCTCTAAAAGTATCTGCTGCTCCGAGCATTACTTTGAGTCCGCTTTTTTTGAATTGATTGGCTAGTTTTCCAATAGTGGTTGTTTTTCCAACACCGTTTACACCAACTACCATAATCACGTATGGGCCATCAGTGGGTGGAATACTAAAATTTTCTTGATCAATGCTATTATTGTCTTCTAGGAGCGCAATAATTTCATCGCGTAGTACTTGATTTAGTTCTGCAGTGCCTAATATTTTTTCTTTAGATACCCGTTGTTCAATACGATCAATAATTTTCAAGGTTGTATTAACACCAACATCGCTGCTCACCAAAATTTCTTCCAGCTCATCAAGAACGTCTGCGTCTACTTTACTTTTACCAACAATAGCACGCGTCAGTTTTTGAAAAAAACCTTCTTGTGTTTTTGCCAACCCTTGATCGAGGTCTTTTTTAGACTCCTTATTGAAAAAATTAAACAAAGCCATACGATACTCGCTATTATGTAAAAAAAGGCTTAATCCAAAATTGGAGAAAGCCTTTTAAATTTATGGATAAGAAAGGATTATTTTTTCTCAAAAAATGCCTTTACTTGATCGTTATGTACAATCTCTTCTTTAAATGCATAAGCTCCTGTTTTTGGAGACTTTACCATTTTAATAACTTTTGTGTGAAGTTTACCGCCACCTTTTTGAAGCGATGCTACCGTTTTCTTTGCCATGATTCAGTCTTATTTAATTTCTCTATGAACAGTGTACTTTTTAAGTACAGGGTTGTACTTTTTAAGCTCCATTCTATCTGGAGAGTTTTTTCTATTCTTCGTGGTAATATAACGGCTTGTTCCAGCCTTACCCGTTTCTTTGTGTTCAGTACATTCTAATATAACCTGAACTCTATTTCCTTTTCCTTTTGCCATTTCAATTTTCTTAAGCCCCGCAAATTTAACAATTTACTGGGAATATAATCTACTTAATACCAACAACCTTTCCTGAATATTAATTAAATAACAGGGCTTGATGGTTTTCTAGTTAGCTACTGTGTTTTTCTCCATTCGTTTCAACGCAGCAGAAATACCAATTTTATTGATAATCTTTAATCCTGAAGTAGATATTTTCAAAGTGATCCACTTATCTTCTTCTGGGATAAAAAAGCGTTTTTTCATTAAGTTTGGTAGAAACGTTCTTCTAGTTCTACGCTTAGAGTGAGAAACATTATTTCCCACCATTACTTTCTTTCCTGTTAACTGACAAACTCGTGACATAGTCTCTTGATCTTTAAAGGTTGTTTCCTAAAAATGCGGGTGCAAATTAAGGTATAATTTCCTGATTAAACAAGTAACTTTTCTGGATTCTTTAAAAAAAACAAAAATAAGCTACGTGCCTTAGTTTTAGAGCTGTTTCTGCAACTCTAAGCGCAGCAAATTTAAGGCAGTTAAGCATGCCATCGTTATATTTCTGTGTCTATTTTTTCCAAATTGCAATCTTTTTGTTGAAATACCCGTAGGAGTAGCTAATGCCATCCATATCATCCCAACAGGTTTTTCTTCTGAACCACCATCGGGACCCGCAATTCCAGAAAATGAGATGGCATAATCGACATTTAGCTGTTCTTGCACCGATTTTGCCATCTGATAAACAACCGGTTCACTCACCGCTCCAAATTCATCAATAATCTCTTTTGGAACACCTAACAAATCTGTTTTAATGTTATTGTCATACGTTATTAAACTCCCCTTGTAATACTTGCTTGCACCAGGAGTAGATGTGATAAGATGCGCTAAAAAACCTCCAGTACAACTTTCTGCTGTCCCTAGTGTTTTCTTGAGTTTGGTTAATGCTAATCCAACTACTTCCTGCATGGTTTGTTTGTCATACCCAAAAACGTATGATGGAACGAGTTGTTCTAGCTCATTGACTAACTGTTGGATATTATTTTTTAAAATTTCTATGTTCGATCCTTCACCACCTATTCTTATGCGCACTTGTCCTGCACTTGGCAAGTATGCTAACTTGAATCCCATGTTAAGTACTTTTTCTTGCCAAACAATAATCTTCTCTACCAAAAAGGACTCGCCAATTCCTTGAGTCATTACGGTTTTGTAATACTGTATGGGTAGTTTTCCATTGGCTACTATGCGAGGCAGTACTTCATATTTCATCAATCCTTTCATTTCAGAAGGTACTCCGGGCATTGATACATATACTATACCATTCTTTTCAAACCACATGCCAGCAGCAGTTCCAATTTTATTGGGTAAAATAGTTGCTTTTTTTGGTAAATAAGCCTGTTGGATATTGCTGGCGAGCATGGGTTTGTTACGTGATGAAAAAAAATCGGTTATGTGTTTTAATACATTATCATTTTTTTCTAATGTTGTTTCAAAATACTCACACAACACATTTTTAGTAATGTCATCAATGGTTGGTCCAAGTCCACCCGTAATTAAAACCAATTCAATATTCCTAGATATATCTCCAAGCGAATGTAGTATTGCAGGCTTAGTGTCAGCAATACAAACGGATTCTACCACTTTTACGCCATATTCAAATAAAAATTCGCCAATCCATGCAGCATTGGTATTTATTGTTTGACCAATGAGTAATTCGTCACCAATACATATTATTTTAGCATTCATAATGTGGGTTTAAATGAAATTAATGTATCCTTAATTCGAGTTAATGTTTCTTTAGTCATGATATTTTTGTCGTTTGACGATTTTTAGCTTTTTTTTGCGATTTTATTGCGTTACGATTTTGAAAAACCGTCCATAATATATAATTTAGCTCCGTACTATCCAAATATGTATAAATTTTTAATAAACGCCAAAAAATGAGTACTACAGAAGAACAAGAGTTCCGAAATGAAGAATGGAAACAAATTTATTTCGAAGAAGATCCAAAATTAGACAAATATCAAATATCAAACTACGGTCGTGTGAAAAGCTTTACCGTAAGCACAATTGGTAAGATACTAAAAGGTGGATTAGTTAACGGATACCGTGCTTTGCATATCAAGACTAAAGCAGGTTTGGTTATCAACAAATACATTCACAAATTAGTTGCTGAATCGTTTTGTGAAGAGCCTAAAAAAGGTCAAAAATTTGTAATCCATACAGATTACAACAAGACCAACAATTACATGCTTAACCTTGGATGGGTTAGCCGTCAAGAATTGATGGAGCATATGTCTAAGAATCCTAATCCAAGAAAACGTAGAACTACGGGTTACAAATTGGATGAAGCGAAAGTTAGAGTTATCAAAGGAATGCTTAAAAGAAACAAAACTCGTTTAAGTGTTATTGCTCGTCAGTTTGGAATTACCCATACTCAATTGAACCGCATTCGTTCTGGTGAAAACTGGAGCCATGTAACGATTGACTAATCTCACATTATTACGTAAAAAACCTCACTCGACATTTTTGAGCGGGGTTTTTTTATGACCGTTTAATAAAAAAAATCAAGCTCATTGGCCTAAAACCTAAAATCCCGAGAAATCGAGACAAGCACTGCGATCTTTTTAAAAAAAAAACATGGATTCCTTTTTCCACTACGTTGCAAAAGGAATGATGCACTCTTCAACCCCTTGACCTAAGCAAACCCGAATTTTCACTTACTACCTGTGGCCTAATACCTTCTACTTTCTAATATTCAGACCCTAAACCTTAAACCTGAGGCCTCACACCTAAAACCTACAATCCCGAGAAATCGAGACAAGCACTGTGTCCTTTTAAAAAAAAACATGGATTCCTTTTTTCCACTAGGTTGCAAAAGGAATGATATACTTTCCGAACCCTTGACCTAAGCAAATCCGAAGTTTCACCTAATACCTGTGGCTAACAGTGTTTTTTTAATTAAATAGCCAACTAAGCTATCTATTTTCACACGATCACCAATTTTAAATTGTCACATGTAGGTAATTACTAAATCTGCAATCATGTTACTAATGACCTAGGATGAGCCTAAGGAAGATAAACCACTATGGATTTCAAATCCATAGTGGTTTATTAAGATTTTGAGTGAGCGAGTATTTGGATCTAATGCAGAAAACCACTTTTTTAAATAATAACCAGCTACTTTATTATTTTCGTCAATATTAAAGCTCAGTAAGATCTCGCTCATTTATAATTGAAAGAACAGACGAAAATGACTGTAGATAAAATAGGAAATGGAATAATTGAAAAAATGAAGCATAAAACGCAAAATTTTCTCGCAAATGCTAGATATGTTTATTACGTTCTGTTTTACAAGAAGAAACAAGACTTAACAGATAAATAAGCTTAATTTTAAATCCACTGAAGTATATCGATTCACATGAATATCAAAAACTTGATAAGTACTAAGCGCATTGCTCTCAACATAAAGTACAGTTTGCTATTAGGCATGTTGCTAGTGGTGGCAGGCTACCTTGGGTTGAACTACGAAATAGGTGTTTTTAAAAAGCTACTAATTATTGTGTTGTTGATACTCGCAGTCATCAACGGAAGGTCACATTTTTTCACCAAGATTAGTACCAACCTATTTTTGGTCGTTTTCTCCATCACTTTGTGCTTTGTTGTGGTCGACTCCATTTTAAGAGTGACGTATTCCTTAAAACTATACTACCGCCCACAAGAAATGTTTGGCAACAGAATGCCTGAATATCCCATGCTGTCACGCTACGACAAAAACATAGACTACGAAGGCAATACATATGGAGATTTGGCGGCCATGTCTGGCATTGTTGAGTATAAAGAAGAACGAAACATTCGTTTTCAAACGGATGAAAAAGGTTTTAGAAATAGCAAAAATCAACAAAACAAAAACAACCAGATTATTGTTACAGGAGATTCGTTTGGTGTTGGAACAGGTACGCACCAAGATTCTACTTTAGTTGGATATCTATCCAAAGATTTTGAGGTGTATAATATTTCTCAGCCAGGAAATCCGGTACAAGAACTAGCCAACTTAGTTCTTGAGTTTGAAGCCGTGACACATGTAGAAAAGCCAATTGTGTTGTGGTTATTATTCTCAGGAAACGATTTGCCCAATGACATAAGACCGATGGATAGCTTGTGTGTTGATTGGATGAAGAAAGGTGAGTTGAAGCAACATAAATCAGGAATGTTGCGAATGCTAACGACCAAAGTAAGCACCTATTTTGCACGTTCTCCCATCAAGCAGCTTTTGGGTAGAATAAGTACAACGCAAGAAAACGGACATACCGATTATGTTAGGTTGAGGGATTTGCCAAACGGACAAAGAGTGTATTTCTTCCAGCGATATGTGGAAAGTGCACAATTGACAGAAACACAAATTAAAAAACAAGCGGGGTATCAAACCCTTAAAAAGACATTTAGTGTTGCTAGAGCCTTTGCTGAGGAAATTGGTGTAACCTTTAAAGTGGTGTTGATACCTACCAAATATGAAGTTTACTCATGGCTGTATGACGGAACTCCTGCTTGGTCAGATTCATTGGAGCTGTCTGGGTTCTCAAAAACCTTGACGGACATCTTTAATGACTTGGGCATGGATTTTAAAGACTCAAAACCTTTTATGGTTGATTATGCAAAGAAGTACTACCAAGAGCAAAACAAGTTGCTCTATTGGCGAGACGACACACATTTTAACAGTGAAGGGCATAAAGCATTGAGTGAGTTTGTCAAAGTGAATCTTAAGGAATGAAAAGACAGTACATTAAACTTACCCGTTTTTCCATTTGAAGGTTTATTTGTTAGATAACAATATAATGCAGGTAACTTATATGTGCCGAATACTCAATTGGTAGCTAACCTACAAATCGAAAATGAAGAGAACCAAAAACTTAATCTTAGCACTAAGTCTGTTGATGACAGGAACTACTTTGGCTCAAGTCACACTGACTAGTAAGGTATATGAATTGGGGTCTAAGGCTCATTTTGGCAATTATACAAAATGCAACTTCCATTTTGAATGTGACTGCTGAAGAGGCAAACTTCTATTTACAAGCACTACCGACTTCATGCTTATTAACTATTGCATGTCGGACTTTAATGTAACAAAAGAAATATATAAAACATCCGCTAGAGAAGTAATTCTCAATTCAGATGGAACACGAATTGATGTCAAATACAACTGGGAAAGAGAAATTAATCCAGATGCTGAACCAGCCTATTTTGTGAACGATTCAACAGTAGTGAAATATGAACTCAAATATCGAATGGATAAATGTGAAAAATCCATGCTTGTGAACGAACAGGAAAACGGAACATTCATCGCTATTGAAACAGACCTACTTTTGGCTGATGAACTTGAAAGACTGAAGAATCATTACATGACTATTAAGGAAGAGTGAAATATATTTATTTTCCTTCGCATCATTGCACTATTCATTATAATTCCGTTCAAATCGACGGGTTTAATAAAAATTTATTTTGTCAGTGTCAAAAGCTAAATTATTTCAATTTTAAACACTTTTTTTTATGCCAACCATCTTACTTAGAACCGAAATACAAGCTGATATAAGCATTGTATTTGACCTATCTAGAAGCATTGATTTACACAAAATATCTATTAAAGATACAAATGAACAAGCCGTTGCTGGCAAAATAAGTGGGTTAATTGAGTTGAATGAAAGTGTGACGTGGAGAGCTAAACATTTTGGGGTTTATCAGAATCTTACCTCAAAAATCACGGAATACGACAGTCCAAATTACTTTGTAGACGAAATGCAACAAGGTGTATTTAAACAATTTAAACATGAGCACAAATTTGTAGCCGTAAAAGAAGGAACACGTATGACTGATGTTTTTGAATATGAATCACCTCTTGGATTTATAGGTAAGTTGGCGGATGCTTTATTCCTTAAAAAATATATGATAGCACTATTGATAAAAAGAAACCGAACTATCAAAGTCTATGCTGAGTCTGATGAATGGAGAAAGATTATTGCTGAATAATTAATGGTTTGTTAGTGGTAATCTATTAGTACACTAAGTATTACATTAAACTTACCCGTATTTTGATTGTAATGTTTATTTTTGAGAGAGTCGTATGTTATGTTAGGTGTAAATTCAACAAGGGTTAATGAATGTAATTCAAAAAATAGTTCAGCAGTATAATGGTGAATACATCGAGTTTCCAAAAAAGGAAATGCATACACATGCAGGAAAACATGGTATTCAACCCCAACTAGGGAAATTTGAAATAGAGGGAAGAAAATTTAGTATTAGCAAGAATGAAAATATAGGAGTCAGTTTTAATGGAAACGGGATTAATAAAGCATTTTTTGAACCATATAAAATCTTCCTTTATTTAGACAAAAAGTATTACGACTCAATAAATATTTATCCAAAGAATAACTTAAATAAAATAATAGCCCATCTGATGTCTCTAATCGGCTTTCATAAAGCGAAGCCAATACATAAAGAGTATTATTTTAAAGGTAATATGAGCTTAATCGAAGCATTAATTAAGCAAAGTGAGTTTACAAAGAATCTAACGAACACTAGACTATTCATTAGCATCAGCAAGGATCATGCACAAAAAATTATGCTAATCGAAGAAAAAGGAGAACTAGACTTAGTTAATTTTATAAAATATAGTACGCTGCTTAGCATAATAGAAAAACAAATAAACTACACCTAACGTCACCTAATATTCGTTTTTGCGTCATGAGGGACAAAAAAATGAAGTTTAGCCTTAATGTTAACCTTTATTAAAAAATGAAAACTTATTTATAATAATACTTATCCTTCCTACATTTTCACATGCTCAATCTATTAAATCAAGAAGCACTGTTGAAATTTTAGAAATGGCAAAAAGTAATGGCTTGGATTCTTTGCTTAACGAATATTTTATGGAGCCACTTCATGAATTGGATAACACAATCGCAAAAAAGTTAATAGTATTTATTAACTCATCGAAACCGACTACAAAAATTGATTGGTTTATTGCCAAATCAAATCATTTTGGCCTACTTGATTCAAGTCATGCCGGAATGATTAATAATTACTATCAGAGAAAACTTGAGATGTATAAATCCAGTATAGAATATCGTTATGGTAAAATTATTGAAGAGTACGAACTTTATCTACTATCTCTAATTGACTACAGAGATTCGTCTACAGAAGGTTTATTAATTGACAACTACAATTTTTGGACTGAAGAATCTAAAAATAACAAAAAAGAATACTTGTTAGGGGCAAAAGAAGGTCAAGCTTATAAAAGAGAACATTTACAAGCATCATTTGTGAATTGTCATATTAACTGTAGTAATTATCTGGTAGCCTTAAATCAAATAGGAAGTGATTTTTTCTCTAAAGACAAGTTGCAAGAACATAATCAATACATGAATGAATATGATCAAAAAAATGAATCATCCAAATTCTATCACTCCCAATTTGATTTTTCTTTCGATTATGATGGTATTCCTTTTGACACCACCATTATCGATTTAAATAAAGAATTTAATACATTAGAAGAAATTCCATTCAATAAAGTTTTGAAGAATTTTGCAAAAAAATACTCAAAAAGAAACGTCTATATCTCTATCATTACAAATTCAAACAAAGGATACTTAAGCTTAACCTTCTCCAAGATAGGTCGTTGTAGTTCAGGAAACAACTATAGAATTGAATTAGTAGACAGAAAAAAACTTGTCCTTTATCGAACAAGCTCATGGATTTCCTAAATAAAAAAAAAGGCTAACAATACCAATAGATAATGCAGGATCTTCATCGGTCGATAAGATTGACGCTTGAACTAGTTTAAATGTTAGTGCTAATTAGTATTTGATTAAATTATCATTCAAACTTAACATTTAGGCTGGCGGTCAACTGCTGTTGATTTTATAATACTTCCTTATCTCGCACTGATGCATGGCCAAATCGAGACAAAACATAAAAAAATGACACAACACGAATTAAATAATAACAAACTAACATTAAGAGTTAAAACATCCCCAGTCTTTGTTAGAGGAGTAATGTTTTTATTTGCTTTTCTCTTCTTTCTTGCTCCACTTATTGGGATGATTACATCAATAGCTGTGGGAAATGGTCTTCATATTGGATTTTTAATAGGTATGGTGTTCTTCGGTCTTATGGGGTTTTATTTGTTAAGGATTGCATTGTGGAATACATATGGTGTTGAAATCATACATTTTGAATCAAATAAAGTAATTTATGAAGCTAATTATGGTTGGTTCAAAGACGCTCAAAAAACATTTGAAATAAACTCACTATCTTTTTCGATGAAGCACATTGGTTATAAGGAAGATAATAATGGAAGTTTAATTATTGACTCTGATGATTCAAGTATTGAGTGTGCGACAAAAATGTCGATAGAAGAATTAAATAACCTAATTGAAAAACTAAAAGTAGCAATCAATGTGTGAAGGTGGGTTTTTACGAAATCTTTGTGATTTTAACATTAAAAATTCATAGCCACTTATTTCCTTAGTATTTGGATTAATGAGTATTGTACAAATGTTGTATTATTCTCATCGACTTAATATAGAGTATGAAGAATTAGGGGTGTTTTCAGACGTTATCACCTTATTTAAGTATAGTACTATTGAATTTTATTCATTCATTATTTTCCAAATCATAAGCTACTTTACCGCCATTATTTCAGTAATTCAAAGAAGTATACGCTTGGGTGTATTAGGATTAATTCTAAGTACAATAGCAACATTTATCTTTTTCTGTTAATTTTTTGATGTAGGTTCCAGTAATAAGTGATTATGAAATAACCAAAGTTAGCATCTCTTAATAAACAGACACCTTCAGTTCTAAACCTGCATTAAAATTACTTGTATTTCCATTGGATTGTTTATTTTTGAGAGAACCATGTATCCGTACTTAGTAATAATTAAAAGTGAAATACATCTTTCTGTACTTACTTATCCTCCTCTCAAATTTTGACTCCTTAGGTCAAAATGGAAAACAAGTTACTGTTCCGCTAAATGGAAATATTGAAATTAGTGTTCTTTCAGTAGATACTAACTTTCTTGATTTCTATGACATTTACAAATTCAATCATAAAAGGAATAGAAAATTAATTCAGGGTGAATTTTGGGTAGATAAGAAAGATACGATA
The DNA here is from genome assembly GCA_047634195.1 of Flavobacteriales bacterium. Classification (GTDB taxonomy): domain Bacteria; phylum Bacteroidota; class Bacteroidia; order Flavobacteriales_D; family Luteibaculaceae; genus JBLIDJ01. Next base: position 34,128 of record JBLIDJ010000001.1, on the reverse strand, counting down.
CTCGAGATTGGAACAAGAACTGTAAAATTGTGTCGAATTATTCAAATGCAACAAAAGGATTTTAATTTAAGAGGCTGTGCTTTTTATAATGGACTCAGTATTTATGAAGATAGTATTCTAATTCGAAAATTTGAATTTGACGAAAAAGCAGAATTTCCATTTCTTCGAATTTGCAGTACAGACTGATTATATAAAAACTATTATTAACGAAAATAAAAACAACGCTATATGTAGCTAACGCTAATTTTGATTTTAGCGGTTGTACTTCATCCACAATAAAAGCACCATTGATTAAGAATTAATGTTTTTAATTCTTCTCATATTAGTCTTTCTACTGATAATCGGAATACCGATAGGAAATCCTATTTGATTTATCGTTTCATTAAAAAGATAAACTAGCGATTCAACATTCCTCCCCCTCAATTTCACCTCCAACCATAAACAACCAAAGCCAATAATTGTACCTTTGAAAAGATGAATAAGGAAAAGCTGTTTGGGTTGGTAAGTTTTGGGTACACCCAGTTGAAACTGATCTACCATAAAATAACTCATGTCAATAGAAAAAACACCATCATTTTTGTTATTTGCTTGGGTGTATCTACTGCTATGTGGCTTTTGATGTCCTTGTCGGAAACCTACGTGGCTAGTGTAAAAGTGCCGGTAGAGTTCAGTAATTTCCCGAAAGACAAAATAGTGATATCCACCATGCTCAAAGAAGTAGAGATGGATGTAGAAGCCGCTGGTTTTAGTTTGGTTTCCTACCGTTTGTTTAGTTCTTTCAACCCCTTGCACATTGATTTAAGTTTGGTGGAAGATGACAAGACCGACAAAAAAATTACAGTCTCTAGCCAGTTTATCAAAGAAAAACTATCGCAACAGCTTAGTAGTCAAGATAGGTTGATACGCTTGAAACCCGAAACCATACAGTTGGAATACAGTCAGAAAGAATACAAAAAAGTGCCAGTGGTGGTGCACGATAGTTTGCAGTTTCGCAAACAATACTTTTTGGACCAAGCTGTGCAAGTAATGCCAGATTCGGTAGAGTTGTTTGGCCCTCGCATTATTTTAGACAAAATAAATAAGATAGAAACAGCGGTAGTACACATCACAGATGTGCATCAAACCCTGTCGAAAGACATAGTCGTAGCCATACCCGACAGCCTGAAAGACCTAAGCATAAACGTGAAAACGGTAAAAGCTACGTGGTTAATAGACCAATACACGGAAGGAAATTGCAACTTGGCCATTACCAGCAAAGGATTACCTAGAAATCAAACCGTCAAGTTTTTTCCAGACAGCGTGCGCATTACCTACCAAGTAGGCTTAAATCATTTTGACCAAATAAACCCCAACATGTTTGTGGTAGAAGCCGATTTTTCGGATTCCTTGACATGGAAAAATCGAGCGAAAATTAGGTTAAAAACAGTGCAAGCACCGAGCACGGTTACGTATTCGAGAATACAACCCGCAGCCGTGGAGTTTTTATTCAAAGAAAACAACTAGTCGTATGGTTATCGTAGGCATAACAGGTGGCATAGGGTCTGGCAAATCGACCATCGCAAAGGTGTTTGAGTCATTGGGTTACCCCGTTTACCAGGCCGATGCAGCGGCCAAACAATGTTATGTGCAAAACCCAGCTTTAAAAAAAGCGGTGGTACACTTATTGGGCAAAGAAAGTTACACAGGTACTGGAACCTTAAACACCGCTTTTATTTCCCAACAAGTATTTAGCGACGAAGAAAAATTAAAGAAACTCAATGCTTTGGTACATCCTGCGGTGAAAGAACACTATCAACAATGGCTAACAAAACATGCTGCAGCAAAACTCATTGTAAAAGAAGCAGCCATACTCATAGAAACAGGAGGTCACAAAGAAGTAGATTTCACCATATTGGTTACTACTCGGAAACAAATCAGGATTCAGCGGGTATTAAAACGCGACAGCTTGACTTTGGCAGAGATAGAAAATAGAATAAACAAACAGTGGACCGATGAACAAAAAATACCGTTCGCAGATTTGATTATCAATAACGATAATTCAGCATTGATACTAGACACTTTGCTGGTCTTGCCTAGCAAGTTAATCAATCCAGTTACCTAGTTTTCCGTTAAACTCGTACACAGGATACCTATTCACCGATTTTTCGTAATACTCCGAAGCTTGGTAAATGAAGAGTAACTGTTTCCAATGGCTTTTAGCCAAATCCTTATCCAATTGTTTAGCCTTGTCAAGTTTAGCTTGTAGGTCTGTATCGTTATTTAAAATCTCCAAGGCTTTTTCTTCAAACACATAATCGCTAAACCATTCTTTTTGCTGCACAATGGCATCAAAAAATCCCCAGTTGAAATAACTGTCCACACCTTCAGGGGTGAGCACATTGCCAATAAACAAATTGGTCAATTGGTTGGTTTCCACCACAAAGTCGTTGGTGTAAAAAGGCAAGTAATCCTGCACCTTCTCCGTTTGGGTGTCATAATGGAGGTAATGACCTTCGTAAGGCTTGTCAGTAGTCTTAAAAGACTTGACATAGGATTGATTGACTAACAGGGTACCCTCTTTTTTGAGTTGATGCACTTTCACACCAGCGATTTTCAATTTATCTACAATCTTAACCCAAGCTTGCGGAATGATGTAGTATTTGGGCAGGGTAGTAGTAAGCGAAGTTTTGTAGGTGTGGTAGTAGGCAATGTTTTTGGTGAAAGGTTTCGTTCTGTCGTAAAAAAGCCTGTCCGATTGGCTTATCTCACTAGGAATATAACTAGCCTCATATCCTAAAAACGAAATGCTGTCAACAATAGTCGTGTCCAAGGCCCATTGTATGCCCACTGTTTTTATTTCCGATACTTTTTGGTGCGCCTGTCTTCTTGCTTGAATCAGTTGCAAAGCATTTGTTTCCATCCAACTAGCAGCAGTGTAAAGCAAAAGGTAAGTGCTCTTTACTCGTTCTTCAAAAGGTTTCCACATGTGGGTTTCGCTCACAAAAGAAAGCGTATTTCTAAAAGCGGTGTAACCTGTAGAATATCGAGGCGTGTCCAAGTAATCTTTGATACCATCATCAGGAGTTTGTTTCACCGAGTACACATAAGGGACCATGGGATAATCCAAGTTGGCCATACGCTTGTACAAAAAGGGCGTTAGTACGTCGTTTTGTAAGGCAGCAACACCCGCTTCCATTTTGTTGGGTTGAGACTGTATTAATGTCATGGTGTATTGGTAGTCTGCTCCGTTCGATGTGTGTGTGTCAATAAACACGTCAGGATCTCTTTGTGCTAAAAAGCGCATAAGGCTTTGGGTATTGAGTGCATCGTTTTTTACAAAATCTCTGTTGAGGTCCAGATTCTGTGCATTGCCACGAAATCCATACATCTCAGGGCCGTTTTGGTTGGCACGTGAGCAACAACTTCTGTTGAGCATTCCTCCTACATTAAAAGCAGGAATAATAATTACTTGCGCATTGGGAATAGGAATATTGCTTGACAGCATTTGCTGTGCTAGGAGTAAACTAGCATCTATGCCGCAAGGCTCACCCGGGTGAATGCCGTTGTTGATAAAGAGCACTGGTTTTTTTCGGGTGGCAACAGGCACTGCATCAAAGTTGTTGCTACCATCAATGATAAAAGCATGCAAAGGTTTGCCAATATCTGTTTTCCCTATTTCTATGAGAATAGCCGATGTGTATTTTTTGTCCAAGGCTTCATACGCTTCTATCAGTTTTGCGTAAGACTTGCTTTCGTTTCCGTAGTTAAAATTGCTTGGCCATTGGCCATAAGAAAGAAAGGGGAGCAGTAAAAAAAGGCAAAGGAATCTCATGGGCTATTTTTCTTTGTAGTATTTGAGGGCTTGTGGCATAAAGGTATTTAGCTCTCGTATGCGTGAGGCATCACTTGGATGAGTGCTCAAAAGTTGTGGGGGTTTTTGTCCGCCTTGTGCAGACATGCGTTGCCAGAACTTAGGTGCTTCCATAGGGTTATATCCTGCCATGGCCATAAACACTAAACCCATTTTATCGGCTTCCGACTCGTGTTTTCTGGAATAGGCCAAGGAACCTAAGGTTGAACCTAGACCATAAGCTGTAATGAATAAAGCACGTGCTGTTTCTGGTTTCTGAGAGGTAAGCACATTGATTGTTGTACCGCCAGCCGCCATTATCATCGATTGGCTCATGCGTTCGTTTCCGTGTCGGGCTATGGCATGTGCTATTTCATGTCCCATGACAACGGCTATGCCTGTTTCGTTTTGGGTAATAGGCAAAATTCCTGTGTAAAAAACCACCTTTCCTCCGGGCATACACCAAGCATTGACAATTGGGTCATTCACCAAATTAAATTCCCATTTAAAACCTTCAAAGCGTTTTGCTTGCCCGTGTTTTTTCAAATACTTCTCTACCGAATGAGAGATATTATTCCCAACACGCTGCAACATCGCAGCATCTGCGTTGTTTTTAGGCACTACTTTGTTTTCTTTTAAAAAGCCACCGTACTGTGTCAAGCTCATAGCGATGAGGTCGGACTCGGGCATTAAATTCACTTGTCTTCGCCCACTAATAGGTACCTTGGAACAAGCAACCATTATTAAAGCAATACTCAATAGGTGAATAATGGCTTTTTTCATGTTATACTATTTCTACACTAAGTCCTTTTCTTGTGAGTACATTTTTAATGGAAACTAATCTTTCAATAGGACCACGTTTTATTTCACATTTACCCTTATGGTGAACAATGTATGAGCACTGCTCTGCTTGTTCGGGCTCGTGTTTACAGTATTTAATCAAACACTTGATCACGTGGTCAAAAGTATTGACATCGTCATTGTATAAAATAACAACAAGGTCTTTTTGTTTCTCAGATTTGTCTTCCACTTGCTTTTCTGGATTTATTCCAGATCCAGGTATGTCTTTTTTCATGACGAAACGATTTAATAAAAAATAACGCTCTGTAAATCAGTTACATGAACAGCATGTAAATATTTACAATACAACTAATCTAGTGATAAATTAGAGAATCTTTTTTATTATCGACAATTATTCCTTCATGTATTTCACAAAATTGTTTCGTTTTTTAGATGTTGTTAGAATAAATTGATAAGTAGGTTCTTCTTTTTTAGTTTTCATTTCCTTGTCTTTATCCTTCATTTCTTCAATGAGCATGTTAAAGTCTTCGGCAGAAGAAATAACTTGCATCACGCCTTTTTGATAGCTAAAGAAATACCATGTAGTAGCATCCAATTCAAGGTATAAATTAAAAATGTCACCACTTTTTTTCTTCTTGATTTCTAAATAACCTGGCACATACAAATCGACCGTATTGTTGTCGATAGCTGCTAATCCTAAATCACCTTTCGAACGATAAGAGGCAGAAGCTTCATCCCAAACTAATTGAATATCTGCAAAGTTGAGCAAGCGTCTAAGGTCAGAAGGAATTTTGTCAAGCATTCCTTTTTCAGCAATTTCTTGTTCTATTCTCGCCGCTCTTTTGCCACCAATCCTAGTTTTTATTTCTTTCAATAAGTTTGTTGTGCCAATGTTTACAGGAGATAAAAAAGGATACCCTTTTAAGTTTTCCGTCATGTGATTGATTAAATCGTCATGCAAGTAAAAATCAACACCTAAAGAAGCTTTTAAAGAAATAGCACCTGTTTTGTAATCCGAGGTGTAACTGGCAAAACCATCTGCTTTAAGTTGTCCAAAGTCCATTCCTGGGTCAAACAACCCTTCACCACCAATTTCACATGTTTTTGGGTTAATGTATAAGTAGTTGGCAGTAAACGATTCGTCTTCCAACCTAGCCAAGGTACTTATGCGGTATTCTCCGCTCTCTTGGTGATAGGTTATGTGTCCTTCTGCTCCCACAGCAATGTGCGATTTTGCATCCCAAGGTTTTCCTATAAAAACTGCTTGTAAAGACGTAGAATCGGTGTTCATAGCCAACCCATAACTAAGGGTGTCTCCTTCATACATCAATGGAACATCGAAAGGGATTTTAACTTCCTCTGGATCTACATTTCCATCAAAATCGAACCAGCTTATTGCCAAACGCTCACACTGATGATTGATTAAGGCACTACCATCCATTGACAAAAATTGCGTATCGGCTTTCAAGGTCACGTTTCCGTAAAAATTGAAATGATCGTTTAAGGCCAATGGCATGTTTTTGTCTATGCCACCATGACCCACGGTAATGTCATTTTCTACACCAATTTTGTTGATGGCGATAGGGGTTTGTGCACCCGACGCTGCGGTGTAGTCATATTTACCAGAACCTGTGTATTTGTATTTTCCAAGTAAATCTAGCTTGGCATCGTATATGGTATAAAACTCATTATCCCTACTAGCCAATAATGTCGCGTTTTCTAGTACTTGCATATCCGCATCACGCATCACTACTACATTTCCTTCATACGGTGAGATTCGTGCATCTGCGACATCAATAAATGGTACTTCCGAAGCATTGATGGTGTAAGACTCAATGTCATATGTTGCTTTTGGCACCACAAAACTCAATGAATCTTGTTCTGGATGAATGGAGTAAAACTTGGAGTTTTTCTCCAATTCATCTTCGGCAGAGGCAATACCACCGGTAGATGTCATGTCAATTTTATGGTCGTCAATAAACCAGTTAAATTGATCCATATAGGCAATGTACTTGTTGAATGGAAATTCTAAGTAAGCATTTGGATTGGCAGCTTTAAAATCACCCATTCGCGTGCTAAAGTTGACATGTGCCGAAACATCATACGATTTCAATGCAATAGCACTGTTATCAATTGTATTTAGCTGGAAGTAAGAAGTGTCGGCATACAAATCGCTTGTTAAAAACTTGAAGGTGTTAGACTTCAGCTGAGCATCAAAAAAGTCCATGGTTCCTTTTCCTGTCAATCCTGTAGGCGCTAAAATTAAATCACCCAAAAGCAAGGATTGGTCGTTGAACATTTTTATAGCTTCTTTTATACTTGATAAAACCAATTTTTCAGAAGAAGGTGATAACATAAAATCTACGTTTTCACCCACCGATTGTGCTACATCCAAACCTTTGTTGTCGAAGTTGTTGAAAATGTTGGCAACACCGGTGGTCGAATCTGGGAAAAAGGTGAATAATTCTGATTGAGAAATTGAACTTAAGTAAGTAAGATCTCCATTTCCTTGCAAACCATCGTGCGATAGTTTGATCTCGTTTTCGAAAGTAGCTGTACCGCCATAAAGAGGGTAACCACCTGCTGGAACAGGAATTTCAAATCCTAAGGAATAATCTTCTTGTATTTTCAGCTCATTGGTTATGTTAGGGAAAATACCTGCTGAAACCAATGTCCCTGGGAATTTCATAGTACTTACATCAAAGTTGTCTAAAGAGTCAATGGTAAAAGGAACCATTTGGAAATAGAAGTTTTCACGGTCATAAACCTTGTCATACACGTAAGGTTTGTCATAGTATACAAAAGGTTCTTCGGTACAATTAAAGATTGGGTACTCTGGGTATTTCTCATTCTGAATACCCGATTTGTTGTAAGGGTTATCAATTAAGATATTTCCTTTAATGTTTTCTAGCACAGATTTTAATCGAACCAGTGGGTATTTCCCGTATTTATTTGGTTCAAAAGCAGAAACTTTCAAGCGACAAGAATCGACGTTGATTAAGTCAATTTTGAACGCATCGTAATCGAAATAATATTCAGAACCATAGAACTCAAATTTTCCAGAATACACTGTTCCTGCAAATTGAAAACAACGATTACGTTTCAATACTAATTCTTCGTCCTTAGGAAAAATGTTCACATCTTGCGAATCGCTAATGGTAATTCTTCTAACACCTTTGAGTAACAAATCGTAGTTTGTTAAATCTAACACCGCGTTGTTTTTTTCTTTCACATCAGAGTTGAACTGAATAACGTCGTAATCTACTTTTCCAGCTTTAGATAAAAGGAAATCGTACAACCTGTTTTTAAGTGTTACTTCTTTTAATTGAATATCATAATCTACAAAACCTTTATTAGCCATTTGTATCATCAATACGATGGCATCTGCTTCCCCTGCACGCATGAAATTAGCAAGTTCTTGGGCAGTATAAGTGTCGGACTCTAGTTTTTCGGCCAATTGTTTGAGGGTAACTAAAGGATGTATGTTGTCATATCCTTGAATGGATTTGTATCTCGTTTCTTTAAAATAATTGTTTGATTCTAAGGTAGCCGACACCCCGTCTTTAGGTGTAAGTGATCCTATGAAAAGTTTGTCGTCGCCAATATTCCAGACCAAGGATTCAAAATACATGTCTAGGTTGTGGTAGGTGTTCGAAAATGGACTTTGCGAAATTCCTTCATCATCTCTAAAGAGGGTGATGTTGTTTTTTTCTTTGTTGTATTTCAGTTGCACCGATGGATGAACAATGGAATCTTTACCTAGCATAATAGCAACATGTACATGACTTGCTGAGATCTTATCCTCTCGTATGGTGAAGGCATTGGATTTGAATTTGAAAAAAGGTTTATCATCTTTTTTGAAAATCAAGGTCGCCATTTGATCTTTGTTTCCGTACCCAACAAGTTTGGCTCCTTGGACTGAAATACCGCCGTTAAAATCAGCTCCTTCTATTACATTTTTAATGTACAATGTTTTTTCAAACGATTCAAATCTAGGATAAGTAGCAGTGTTGGTGTCTTTTCCTGCTAATAATTTCTCAGTTAATTTACCTTTCAGCGGCGTTGGAAAATAGCTACTGAAAAATGTAACCGTATCTACCACAAACGAAGTACTCTTGGTTTTAATCTCAAAATTTTCAAGAACAGCATAAGTAACGCTGGCATCCATGCCTGCTCTTGCCCAATTTACGCTACCCCCTTTTCCCATCCATATTCCTTCTGCTGGGTTATAACTTCCAGAGGTGCCAATAATGATAGAGCTGTCGCCTTTAGCAAAACATCTTAAGGTAATGTTGTTGAATATTAGTAAAGCTTCTTCTTTTACATCGAACGTAAAATCATCTGCGGTAAAGGACCATTTGAGAGAAGACGTTTCTGCTAGCAGGTTTTGTGTTAACGCTAAAAATGAGGCCTCAATAAAATCTTCTAATTTATTTCTACTTCTTCCTTCTGCTAACAATTCCACTCCTGCAAGCCAACCATCTATTTTATAGGCACTTGCTCCTTGCTCCAATAAAGAAACTAAAGAAGCTACGGAGTAAAAAAATGATTTTTCGGTGGATACTCGTTTTTTTAATAAAGCATTGGCGTTGGAAATAAACAACGATTTTTGATCGCTACTCAACACACCTGACGACCATAATGGGCTAACAGTTTTTTCAACATACTTTTTAGCATCATCAATTTTAGCTGATGCTAAATGAGATTGCAATTGATTAAAGAAAGTAGACTCGTCACTCGAAAATTCTTTCACCTGCGCCTGCAGTTGGAAGCTGGTTGTAAAAGCAACTAATAAGAGTAGAGTAAGGAGGAAGGATTTATTCATAGTTACATTTTTTTGAGTTCAATAAGTGCCCAATCATTTTTTTGTGTAGAATTTACAAATTGTAAATCATACTTAGTGGCATGTGCTACTATTTCTTCCACATCTGTTTTGAAAAAACCACTAAGAAGCAGTAATCCGTTAGTGTCTAGCGCATTTGCATAAACTTGCATGTCTTGCACTAGTATATTTTTATTGATGTTGGCTAAAATTATGTCAAAAGATCTCGCCCCAATTTTGGAAGCATCACCTTTTTCTACCTCAATTTTTGAAGCTTTATTCAAAGATACATTCAGTACAGTATTGTTATATGCTAATTCGTCAATGTCGATAGCAACGACGTTTAATGCACCTAAATTTTCGGCAAGTAGTGCCAATACTCCTGTGCCACAACCCATGTCCAGTAGGGTTTTGTTTTTAATAGACAATTCAAATAACTTACCACTCATCAAAAAAGTAGTTTCGTGATGACCTGTGCCAAACGCCATTTCTGGAGAGATAACCACATCGTATGGTCTAGCGTCCATTTCATGAAACGGTGCTCTAATCCAACATTCAGCATTAATCTCAATTGGCTCAAACTCACTTTCCCATGTCTTATTCCAATTTTGATAAGGAATGAGCTTTTGAGTATATGTTATGCTTACATCTGGTAGTTCGAAAACAGAAATTGTTTCAAGCAATTCTTCCTTAAAGCTGGCTTGTGCTATGTATGCCAAGATTCCTTCGTCTTGCTCTACAAAACTATCAAAACCTATTTCAGCCAACTGACTTACCAACAAATCTGTCCAAGGTTGTTTAGGACTTACTTGGAAATTAAACTCTAAATAATCCATCTTAATTGTTTGCTTTTACAATGGCTATAAAATCAGCTGCATTTAATGAAGCTCCACCAATAAGGCCTCCATCTACATCGGGTTGTGCAAAAAGTTCGTTAGCGTTATCAGGTTTGCAACTCCCACCATACAAGATAGAAGTATTGTCGGCAAGTGTCGCACCATACTGTTCGCTAATCAATGATCGAATGAACGCATGAATTTCTTGTGCTTGGTCCGAACTAGCTGTTTTGCCAGTGCCAATAGCCCAAACGGGTTCGTAAGCAATCACTAGTTTTTCAAAACTTGCTGCATCTAGTGTTAATGCAAGTGCTAACTGTTGACGAATCACGTCAAAAAACGTATTATTTTCCCGTTGTTCTAATTCTTCACCTATGCAAAAAATAGGGGTGATGTTTGCTGCTAAACAAGCGTTTGTTTTTTCAAAAATTAAGGCATCGCTTTCTTGAAAATAAGCGCGTCTTTCAGAATGACCAATAATGCAATAAGGTACGTTTAGTTGTTGTAGCATATCTGCACTCCACTCACCGGTGTATGCTCCACTATTTTTGTGGTGGCAGTTTTGAGCTGACAAATAACGAGCATCAAACTCTGTGGCAAGTATTGATAAATACGGTGCTGGGGGAGCCATTACTACTGCAACGTTGGTATATTTTTTTGCTTCTTCAGCAACTGTTTTATACAGTGCTTTAGCTTCAGCAATAGAAGTATTCATTTTCCAATTTCCGGCGACAATTTTGCTACGCATATTTTAGTTGTTTCTGGTTCTAGGATCCAATAAGTTATAAGTGATATCTACCAAGATATTAATAATGACAAAAATAGACGCAAAGAAAAGTACACAGCCCATCACAACAGGCATGTCTTCTTTTTCTAGTGCGTTAAAAACAGTGAGTCCGAGGCCTTTCCATCCAAAAACAAATTCGACAAATACTGCTCCTGCCAACAAACTAGCAAACCATCCTGAAATGGTCGTAATAACTGGGGCGAGAGAGTTTTTGAGGGCATATTTAAAAATAATTTTATTTCTGCTCAATCCCATGGCTGTCGCAGTTCTTATGTAATCTTCGTTGAGCACTTCCAATAAAGTGTTTCTAGTCAGTTGAACGACTACTGCCAAAGGGCGTATTCCTAAAGTCAGTGCTGGGAGTATTAAGTTTTTCCAAGACGTGTATTCCCCTTCAAACGGATGAATGTCGGTTAAAGAGCCTGTCATGTTTAGCCCTGTGCCAGGTAAACTAATGTGATACAACATAGGGTTGAGCCAATCCCAATGCAGGGTACTAACCAATATGTTTAAGATAAACGTTAATACAAATCCGAGAACCAAACCAATAAACAACTGTTTGATGGCAGGCAAAATGCCTTTTCTTACTTTTAAGAAAAACAACAAAAGCCCTAACACTAATGGTAATATGGGAACTTGTATAAACTGGTACCAGACAAACCCTCCTAACCATGAAAGCAGAATAGCCATAAAAAAGGAAGGACCAGACATTCCTAAAACAGAAACAAACAAGGCAGATTGGTCAAAGAGTGTTCCTTTTTTGAGTGCAGAAAACACACCGAGTATGATGCCAAAAAACAAAGCAAACAACATGGAAATACAAGCTAACAATGCTGTAGAAGGAAAAGTGTTGGCAATAATTCTTGTAACTGGAAGTTTTGTTTGATAAGATTTTCTTAGATATGGAAATTTAACCCAAACATTGCCTACTATGTTGTACCCTGATATTTGCACACGCTTGATAGAAAACAAACCTTCTTCTTGGTAATAAGAAATAGGAGAGAGATCATTTAAGTATTGAATGTATCGAAACCCCGTTGAATAATTTAAGCCTAAATCAACTTCTATGGCATGTTTGGTTGCTTCGTCTACAAACTGCCCACCCATCATCCGAACTGGATCACCGGGTTTTAAAGCAAAAAGTAAAAACACTAAAGTTGCCACACCAAAGAGCACAGCAACTCCATAGGTCAATTTATTCAAGAGGTTTTTTATCATTATTTCATTGCCTCCTGAAGTTCCGCTGGGGTAGGTGTGTCGTTAAAATGCCATTTTCCTTTTATCACACCATTTTTCATCAGCACCATACTTGGAGAAGAACGAATAATGGTTTTAAGTTCTTTTTCGTCGAACTGTAAAAATGGGATGCTTGTTTTTACTTCATAGCTAAAAGCATCAACCAATCCAGCATTACTGTTGCTCAATCCTGTTACATTAAAGTTTTTGCTTTTGGCAAATGCGGTAATGTCGTTGATGAGTTTGTATTGATTAACAAAAGACTCACTTAACTTAATCTGTGTTCCTTCAATGCCGTCGCTAGCTTGTTTGCTCACTTCACCCAATTTGTGCAAGTTGTACGCCACAATAATGATGGAATAGTTCGGGTCGTTTAGCATAGCCCATGAAGAAGCTGTGTACCTGCTGTCCTCGTAGTATTCATCTTTGGCTGGATTGTATGCAGAAAAGCTAAGCACTTTGGGTTCGTATCCATCTGAAATTGTTATTTGAGCGCCTGTGCTCACTACATCCCAATCGTTCCACAATTGCTGAGTCAAAAACACGTCACTTTGTTCGGTTTTTGTTTCACCAGTAGTTTTGTGTTTAATGGTGTAGATGTATGCTTTTTTTGGAGCTTCTAGGCCTACTTCTTCTGCAGATGCCATGAGTCTGTTGATGTTGCTTCCAATTTTATACGGTCTAAAATCGGTAACGGGTAAGTGCTCAATAGTGTAGTAGCTAAACAATAAAAATACAAAACCAATAAGCGCAGCTATGCCCCATTCTGCTTGTTGAGGACGATATTTTTTGAAAGCCAAATACAATGCAAAAATGAAGAGTGTAAACCAGATAGGCAACCACCAAGTAAAGAAATAACTGAAAATAGCCACACCCACAAAACCTAGCGGCAACATAATTTTGTCATCTGCAAAAGTGTTGAAACTTATTCGCTTACGATCCAAAAAGATGATGAGTGTTAAAGCAAGAAGTATGATGTCTTTGGTAAATGATTCCCAGGGTGTTAGTGACCTTCCGATGGTATCACGCAGGGCATCTCCAAAACAGCCACAATCATTGACACATGTTTTCTCGAACGACTCGCCTGTAATCATAGTTGCCGATTGTGCGTCATTGCACACAGCAGTAAAGTAGGTAAGCCATGCAAAAAACAATAACATGCCTATCAATGACCACAGGGTAACTTTAATTTTACCAGCAAAGAGTACAGCAAAACCCAAAATGATTTCTGCCACCGAAATAATAACGGCTAAAAACAAAGAGGCAGGGATAAGCCAAGGCATGTCTAAGGCCGATTCGGCAAAATATTCTTCCAGTTTGTAAGAAAACCCTAAGGAATCGTTTGCTTTGATTAATCCAGAAACGATGAATAAAGAACCCACTAACATGCGGGCAATAATGACTGCTATTTTCATGGTTTTATAAATTTATTTTTCTTGTGATAATTTTATGAGTGCAAATAAGGCATAGTTAGCCATGTCCATATAGTTGGCGTCTATGCCTTCCGAAATAATGGTAGCGCCATCGTTATCTTCAATTTGTTTTACCCGCATGATTTTCATTAATATCAAGTCGGTTAAAGAGCTAATGCGCATGTCTCTCCATGCTTCGCCATAATCATGATTTTTGGCCAACATCAATTCGTTGGTCTCCTGAACATAGTGCGTATACAATTTCATGGTTTCCGAAACGGTCAAGTCAGGTTCGTTGGCAAAACCTTTTTCAAGTTGAATCAAGGCCATAAACGAGTAGTTTACGATGCCAATAAATTCTGATTGCACACCTTCATCCACTTTCGAAGATCCATTTTCTTGAATGGTGCGTATGCGATTGGCTTTGATGAAAATTTGATCGGTGAGAGAGCTAGGGCGTAGTATGCGCCAAGCGGCACCATAATCTTTGGTTTTCTTTTCAAATATATCTTGACAAAGGGCTAGCACGTGTCGGTACTGTTCTTCTGTTTTATTCATGTTTTTATTGCAGAATTTTATGGTATTTTGCAAACTTATAATAGTAGCAATTAGTCGTGAAAGATACCATTTTTTGTAACAACCATGCGTGGAATGTCGCTGGGAAACTTATTGATTTTTCAACACCCAAAGTTATGGGTATTGTCAATTGTACACCTGATTCTTTTTTTAGCTCCAGCAGAGCAAGTAGCCTGAACGATGTTTTGGCAAAAGTAAAAACAATGGTGGAAGAGGGAGTTGATATAGTAGATGTGGGCGGATATTCTACCAAACCTGGGGCTGAAGAAGTGAGTGAAGCGGAAGAATTGAACCGGGTAATACCAGTGATTGCCATGCTCCACAAGGAATTACCTAGCTTGATTATTTCTGTAGATACTTTTCGCGCAAGTGTTGCCGAACAAGCGATTGGCGTAGGTGTACACATTGTCAATGACGTAAGTGGCGGCGACGCTGATGCTAACATGTTTTCGGTGATAGCTGCCCATAAAGTTCCTTACATCGTTATGCATATGAAAGGAGTACCAACGAATCATCTAGCGAATAATGAATACAATCACCTGACAATGGAGGTGATTAAAAAATTGTCTGAAAAAATTGCTACGTTAAAATCCATGGGCGTAGTTGATATGGCCATTGATCCTGGGTTTGGATTTAGTAAAACCATGTCTCAAAATTTCGAATTACTAAATGACTTGTCGCTCTTCCAAGCACTAGAATGCCCCATACTTGTTGGTTTGTCGCGCAAGTCTATGTTGTGTAAGAGTTTGAACATACTTCCAGACAATGCATTGAACGCTACCACAGCAGCCAATACCATAGCAATGATGAATGGCGCTTCGATAATAAGGGTGCATGATGTAAAAGCAGCCGTTGAAGCCAGACAAATTGTTACTTTTACACAAAACACCCCAGAAATACGCATATGACTTTAGTCACCATTTTATTTTTGAATATCCGTTTGCTCGATGTGCTCGACATTTTGCTGGTTGCCTACCTTTTTTATATGCTGTACCACCTAATTAAAGGGACAGTGGCCATCCGAATTTTTGTTGGTATTGCGTCTATTTACCTGCTTTGGAAGTTGGTAAAAGCTTTCCAGATGGAAATGTTGGGTGAGATTTTAGGGCAGTTTATTGGGGTAGGTGTTATTGCCTTAATCATTGTTTTCCAACAAGAGCTGCGAAAGTTTTTGCTGATGTTGGGTAGTACGGGGTGGAACAAAATTGCAGAAAACTCCTATTTGTCGAAGTGGTTTGGCAAAGAACTACTGGCCGATGAAGCACCAAGGGTGGTGCAAGCCTTGGTGAGAATATGTACCCTATTGGCGAGTTCTAAAACGGGAGGCTTAATCATTGTCGAAAACAAATCAGATGTAATGCTGCAAGTACAAAACGCTGATGTGATTGATGCTGTGTTGTCTGTTGATTTGTTGCAATCTATTTTCCACAAAGAAAGCCCCATGCACGATGGAGCAGCTGTAGTAATAAAAGACAGGATTCATGCTGTAAGAGGTGTGTTGCCCATTTCAAGCAGTACTTCTATGCCCAAAGAATTTGGAATGCGCCACCGTTCTGCGGTAGGTATTTCAGAAGTGTCCGACGCCATTGCCATAGCCATTTCGGAAGAAAATGGTGGTATTTCTATTGCTGAAAGCGGGAAACTAAAAGTAGATGTTAGCCTTAAAGTATTGGAGAAATCTATTAGAAAGGCGTTGGGGTAGAGAGTTGATTGAAAGGAAAGTGGTCTACAGACAGAAGTAATTCGAAGGCTGAGTGCAATCAACTACATATAATAAATGTTGCCTGTGGTTAAACTTCGTTCTCCTTTTCAGGCGAAATGTATTAGCGACTCATTATTGGGTGTGGTTATTTTTTTATTCTTTTCGTCAAATTTCATTGGAGTTTGACTTATGATTTTTTTTTTCTTAAAAATCGGGGTGTAGTGGATTTATTAAGTAGTTATATTCTTGAACTACAATGCAACTTGGAACTTTCAAAATTGCTGCATCGTTGTTTACAATGAAGTCGTCTCCAATTAATTGTGTTACAAGTAGTGGTGGTTTTTGTGATTTTGAGATCGTAAAAGATTGATTAATCGTGTTTTGGCATTGTATATCTAAAAACGAGAGTCGCAGTGTGAGGTCTAGAAGGTTTGTGCTTACGTACTTTGTGATATCAAAAATTGATGAAAGCTAGGACATTAAGCTGGTCACGATTGTTTGTCTCAAAAAATTGATTCATGTAACCCAGTTCAAGTTTGATATGCTCATTAATTTTTAATCCAACTCCTCCATACAATCTATTTCTATCAAATACGGCTGAGTTTGAGTTTAAAAATATTTCGTTGTATGAAGAGAGGTAAAAATTGTTAATTTCTCTGTTTGTCAATGGTATGTTTATGCCAAGAAAGTATCGGAAACGCATCTTGAAATCACTTTCAACAAATCGTTGCTCAAATCTGTAACGATGATTTAATGACACCTTGTGTATGTGTTGTTTTGAAATAAATTGTTGAAATATACGATGTTCGTTTACGGCAATTTTTTCATCTCCATCAGCTAAATAATTCTCAGATAGAATATATCCGTAACCTAATAGCAAATTGTTTTTGTTGTCATTAAAGCTATACCCCAGTCCTGTACGCAATAACAATTGTTCGAGATCACCGACTGTATTGTAGTTTCTGTATTGGACTTCATGGTGTATGTCCCATGTTTTATTGAGTTTTTTGTTTCCAAGGTAGATTAACCAATTGCCAAGCTTACTATCTTGAGCATACGAATGAAGTGGCAGTATTAACCCAATAAAAAATACTACCACTCCTACGCACTTAATTATGTTTGCTGTCATATAACGCAAAAATTACTCGTGAAAAGTAACTTCACCTGTGTTGATATCATACATGCCACCAATAATTTTAATTTCTCCTTTGTTTTGCATTTCGGCTAATACGGAGCTTTCTTTCATGATATTATCGATACTCAGTTCCACATTCTTTGCAGAAACTTGGTCAACAAAATCTTTGTTTGATGAAGTTCTTAAGCGAACGTCTTGCGGCTCTGGAGTAGCCTTAACAGCTGGTTTTATTTTGGCCAACATGCTTGTTAAATTACCAAGTTTAGCGTCGTCGCAGGCTCCTTTTATAGCTCCGCAAGCTGTGTGTCCTAGTACTACAATAAGTTTAGTTCCTGCCAATTTACAAGCGAACTCCATACTACCCAGTATGTCTGTGTTTATAAAATTACCCGCAATACGTATGCTAAATATATCACCTAATCCTTGGTCAAAAACTAACTCGGCTGAGACTCTAGAGTCAATACAACTTAAAATTGTTGCAAATGGAAATTGCCCATCACTGGTGTCAATTACTTGTTCTAAAAGATTTCTATTAGACTTTAAGTTTTGTTGAAACCTTATATTTCCTTCTTTCAAGAATTGCAATGACTTTTCAGGTGTCATGGTTGCTTGTGTTTCTTTTGTATGGGCTTTCATGCTTTAATATTTGAAGAGTTAAAGAATTTTGTTTTATGCTGCTTTTGTTTTGAGTTTAAAAAACTCGATATAACTTGGAGGATTTACAGCTGTTCCGCGTTCGGCAATTATTTTGATGGTAATATTTTTTTCTATTGCTTTGACGGCAAAATCTTCTAATATTTCAATAATATCATTGTCAAGGTATCTTGTTTTTCTGACATCAAATTCCAAGTATGAGTTTTCAGCAATATTGTTCAACTCTTTTAAAATGGCTCCTTTATTAAAAAAGGTAACCTCTTCGGCAAGGGTCATTTTTATTTTACTGTTATCTGCGTCATCACTTTCTTTGTGTAAAAAGTGAGAGTTTTCATAACTTTTGTACAATATAACAATGATACCTACGGCTAATCCCAATCCGATACCATATAATAAATCAATAAACACAATTCCTAACACTGTTATAGTAAATGGGGCGAATTGTTTTATGCCCAATTGATACATTTCTAAAAACAATGCAGGTTTTGCTAGCTTATATCCGACTACTAATAAAATAGCAGCTAGTACAGAAAGCGGTATCATGTTTAAGAAATTGGGTATGATGATGACAGAAATTAAAATTAAGAAACCATGAATTATGGCTGATAGCTTAGTTTTTCCGCCTGATTGAATATTTGCTGAACTTCGCACAATTACTTGTGTTATAGGTAGTCCTCCTATTAGCCCAGAAAGTATGTTTCCTGTTCCTTGAGCAAATAGCTCTCTGTTGGTAGGGGTAACGTTTTTGTGAGGGTCTAATTTATCAGTAGCCTCCACACACAAAAGTGTCTCCAAACTCGCTACTAAAGCTATGGTAAATCCTACAACCCATACTTCTGGATTGGTAATAACACTAAAATTGGGGAAACTAAATTGTCCGATAAATGATGAGATATCATTGGGTATTGGCACGCTAACCAAGTTAGAAGGCTGTATTGCAAACAAACCACTATCCTTGGTGATAAGATAAAACACAACGCTGACAACTACAGCAACTAATGGACCTTGAATAATATGAAAAATCTTTCCTTTCTTGGACAGCACTTTATCCCATAGTATTAGAATGGATAAACCAATCAATCCAATTAATGCAGAGCCTGGTTGAACATAATTAATAGAATTGATAAGCTCTGAAAACGTGTTTTCTCCATCTACTTGAAAAAAAGCAAAATCTCCTTCAGGATCGGCATCATATCCAAAAAAGTGAGGTATTTGTTTGAGGATAATAATAATTCCAATGCCGGTTAGCATTCCTTTAATGACTGATGAAGGGAAGTAATACCCAATAACACCTGCTTTTAAAAAGCCAAAAACTATTTGAATAACGCCACCTAAAACAACAGCAACCAAAAAATTTTGATATCCACCTAATGTCCCAATGGCTGTTAATACAATTGCAGCTAAACCTGCAGCAGGGCCACTAACGCCAACTTTTGATCCGCTAAGTGCCCCGACGATAATACCTCCAATGATACCAGCAATTAATCCTGAAAATAATGGTGCACCACTGGCTAGGGCAATACCAAGACATAAGGGGAGCGCTACAAAAAACACGACGACACTCGCGGGCAAATCAGTTTTTAATGTGGAGAAATGTTTTTTCATAAAGAGAACCTGTTTTTAAATTTCCGATAAATATACTAAAACTTTTAATATTGATAGTAATACTATCAATTTAGATAATAAAACTTCCTTACATTTGTTTTCAGAAGAGTTGAATAAATATACCCTAAGTTATTAGTAGAATACTCATGAGTGTACATATTAAAATATCATTAAACGAGGGGCTTTATCTTAAAGACCCTCAAGACTCGGAACTAGGAAGGAGTATCATAAAACACAGTATTTTATTAATTGATGAATTTGGCATTGAGTCTTTTACATTTAAAAAACTAGCGGAGAAAATAAATTCTACAGAAGCCTCCATCTATCGGTACTTTGTCAATAAACATATTTTGTTGTTGTATTTGGTCAATTGGTATTGGGAGTGGGTAAACTACCTTATCAACCTTAACACCTCAAATATTAATGATGCCAAACAAAAGATGCGCGTTATTATACAATCATTTGTTTCTGCTTCGAGAGAGAACCCGGTGGTAGATTATGTGAATGAAAGTATTTTACAAAAGATTGTTATTTCTGAGGGCATGAAAGTGTATCATACCAAGGAAGTTGACGATCAAAACTCCAAAGGTTTTTTTAAGAGTTACAAAGAGTTGGCTGTTACCGTATCTAATGTGATTTCGGAAGTGAGTCCAAGTTTTAAATATCCGCATACCTTGGCAACAAATTTATTTGAAATGTCCAATACGCACATATTCTTCGCACAACATTTGCCGAGACTGACAGATATTTCTATTGTTGAAAATGAAAATGATGAGGTAGAAAAAATGCTGAATTATTTTGTGGAAAAGTTGTTGTTTTAGATAAGGTTCTCATTTTTTTTAAATTTCATATATCAACATGCAAAAATGCATCGGTATCCTATTCTATAGCGCTACTTAAGGTTTGTTATACTCTCGATATATTGCGTCTATTGGTTTAGCTTAGAAGCTATTTCCGAGGTTTATAAAGTTATTATTTTGAAAATTCATTTTTGAAATAATTATTTTCCTCTTTCTCAAATTTTGTAAGTTCAACTTATAAATTCAAAAACATTGAATAACAAACCTACCCTTCAAATATCTATTTTAATTAAATACATTATTTTTAGTGAAATATAAATCTTAAAACGACATTATGGAAATCACTCATCTCTTAAAAATCAAAGCAAGTCCAGAAAAAGTGTTCAAAGCCGTATCTAGCCAGCAAGGAATAAGTGCATGGTGGTCGAAAGAATGTTCGGTAGGAGAATCGGAGGGATCAACCTCTACCTTAAAGTTTGACAAACAAGGAACAATTGTTACCATGGGTTTTAAAACAACACACCTCAATGTCAACAAAAAAGTATTGTGGGAATGTGTCGAAAACGCAAATCCAGCATGGCTAGGAACACGGATATCTACCGAAATATCTGAAACACTTGAAGGTAGCGAAGTTTTGTTTTCGCACCGCAACTTTGATGAAAAATGGAAAGGACAAGATCTGTTTGAAATGACAAAACAAGGATGGGAACATTTTGTGGGTAGTTTGGTTTCTTTTTGCGAAACAGGAGAAGGAGAGCCGGGGTAGGTTTAGGTTATTAGTAATGTTGAATTTTTAATGATGAATGTTGAATTGGTTTATCAAGTTGGGAAGTCTGAAAATCAGTTGCGATAACAACCAGGAGTCAGAAGGTTTATTAGTAATGTTAAATTTTTAATGTTGAATTTTAAATTAAGTGATAAACGATCACCCTTCGGGTCAGGGAATGTTAAATTTTTAATGTTGAATGTTGAATAGGTTTATCAAGTTGGGAAGCTTGAAAATCAGTTGCGATAACAATCGGGAGTTTGAAGGTTTATTAGTAATGTTGAATTGTTAATGTTGAATTTTAAATTGGGTGAAAAGTTTTTAGAAATGTTAAATTTTGAATGGGTTTGAAAATCTCGACTACGCTCAATTCAAGGCTCGGCTCAAGAAGGTGCAATGCCAATAGTTCATCATTCCTTTTGTAACGCAGTGGAAGAAAGGAATCCATGTTTTTTTAAAGGTCACAGAGCCTGTCCCGATTACTTGTACTGAACGATATCGAAGTATCGGGATGTTAGGTTTTCATGTTAATTTCAATTAATTTTTGCTAACTGCTAACTGCTAACTGCTAACTGCTAACTGCTAACTGCTAACTGCTAACTGCTAACTGCTAACTACTTATTACTGAGTACTAACTACTAAATACTGCCTTTTAATAACATCCCATACTTCTTTGTTTTGCGGGGTAAAAGCATTGTTTTTGGGGTTTCTAATTCGGGTGTGATATTTCCAGAAAAAACCGCCCATAAACCACGATTCGTGCCAAAAAGTATCGAACAAACTTTGGTAGCCATGGCATTGGCACATCTCATTATTACTGTCATCTTCGTTGCTTTCCCAAGGTTTGTGGGCACAGGTGTTTATGTTTCTAAACCCATATTCGGTAAACAAGACAGGCTTGTTGGTCTTAGTGCTTAAATCATAGATTTTTTGTTTCCAAGGTTTCCATGCTTTGGTCAAAGAATCCAGTCTTGGGTTGGTCAGTGAGGAAAGAGGAAAATAAGCGTCTATGCCTATATAGTCTAGTTTGTCCCAAAAAGGAATGTAAAAACAATTGTCCCAATTGGCAGCGTAAGTCAACTTACCATTGTAGACAGATCTAATATGGGTAATGAGCGAATCGAAATAGGCTGGTTCTTCTTGCACAAACTTTTTCCATTCGGTGCCAAAGCAAAAAAGGTCTGCCTTTTGCTCTTCAGCCAAAGAGGCAAACAACATTAAATATGATTCCAAGTCGTGTTTTAGCTTCTCGTAACCATCAGTAGGTTTAAAATCCCCTGTAAAAGTGCCCCAGTTTATCCAAACATGTGGTTTTAGCATGGTTTTAAGTTTTAACGAATGAGCCAATTGTATGCTTTTAGTTACTCCTTCTTTGGTCTCTCCCCACCATTGTTCGCCTCCCCAATCATAGGTCAATTGCCCAGATTCTGCATTGATATATGCGTAAGGCATAATGCTAATCCAGTTAGTGCCAATATCTACCAAGGGCTGTAAATTACTTTTGTCAAATTTTTTGGGAGGAGCAACCAAACTCGCTCCATTTATTTTCTGGCTAGGAACAATAATTCCAGACATACATGAAACCAAAGCAAAGCAAATAAGACTGAAATAGACAAAAGGTCTCACAAATGATTTCATATATTTATAAAAATTAGATTTATAAGGCTTATGGCTCATATCGTAATTATAGGTAATGGTATTTCGGGTATTACTTGTGCACGAAATGTACGAAAACATGCGAAAGATAAAATTACCGTCATTTCTTCAGAATCGAAATATTTTTATTCGCGCACAGCATTAATGTATGTGTTTATGGGACACATGAAGTTTGAACATACCCAGCCATATGAAAATAATTTTTGGGAAAAGAACAACATAGACCTTGTTTTTGAGCAAGTGAACGAAGTAAATTTCTCTGAAAAAAAACTCATACTCAATAATCATACAAATATATCCTACGACAAACTGGTGTTAGCCACGGGAGCAAAGTCCAACAAGTTTGGTTGGCCGGGTCAAGACCTATTAGGAGTACAAGGATTGTACAGCAAACAAGACTTAGAGCTGTTGGAAGAAAACAGTAAAAATTGCCAACATGCTGTCATTGTTGGCGGAGGATTGATAGGTGTAGAAATGGCCGAAATGTTGGCCAGTAGAGGGATTAAAGTGACTTTTTTGGTAAGAGAAAACCGATTTTGGGGAAATGTGTTACCCGAAGAAGAAGGGAATCTTGTTGCCAATCACATCATCAACGATCATCACATAGATATGAAAATGGGTGTAAACCTGAAAGAAATATTGTCTGATGAAAATGGAAGAGTAAGAGCGGTAGTAGTTGTAGAAACAGGTGAAGAAATACCGTGTCAAATAGTTGGGCTAACAGCGGGAGTGTCGCCAAATATTGATTTCTTGAAAAATAGCGAATTGGAGTTAGATCGAGGAATTATGGTAGATGAGTATTTACAAACCAACCTACCTGATGTTTATGCAATAGGCGATTGTGCTCAATTCAAAACACCACCGATAGGTCGACGACCCATAGAACAAGTTTGGTACACGGGTAGAATGCAAGGAGAGGCTTTAGCTAAAACCCTAATAGGCAAACTTACTAAGTACGAACCTGGCTTCTGGTTCAATTCTGCCAAGTTTTTTGACATGGAATACCAAACCTATGGCACTGTGCTATCAGATTTACAAGAAGGCCAATCAACATTTTATTGGGAACACCCCAAAGGACAAATGTGTTTGAAAATGGTGTATGAAAGTGCCTCTAAAAAATGGATAGGACTCAATGTTTTTGGTATAAGACTAAGGCACCAAATACTCGATAAGTATTTACGTGATGAAAGAACCATTGATTACGTGTTAGCGCATTTAAAAGATGCCAACTTCGACCCTGAGTTTTATAGACCTATGGAGCAGCAAATTGTAGATAAATACAATAGAGACACCAATAGCCAAGTAAAGGTGAAAACCAAAAGTTGGAAACGAATACTTACAGCATTTAATCATTAGTAACAAAAACTAACATGCAAGAAGAAAAAAGTTTATCGATAGCCGACCCGCACCCAGAAGGAATGGGAGCAATGCAGAAAATTGGTTTGGCCATCAGTTTTACAGGGTTGTTAATTTTATTACTCGCGTTTTTTGGTGTTTCATTAGATAAAACTGTCTTTTTAACCGTGGCTATTTTGGCTATAACTGTAGGGGTAATTACATACAGTGTAGGGTTGTACAGCGGATTGCCTGCAGGCATTAAAAACAATGGAGTTTGGTTTAGTTCGCTTACCAACAAAGGAGTGTTGGGTTGGGGTTTAGGTGTGGTACTTACCGGGTTTTATATTTTGTTGTATTGGTTTCCTAGTTATTTAGGGCTTGGAGCAGAAGGTGATGCAGGTTCAGGATTGATAGCATTGTTCGATCCTTTAAGTATGTTTTTTAAAGGAAAACCAGCCAGTCAGTGGTTTTTGTATGGGACACTTTACACGCTATTTATTTTAGTTTTTGGATTCAAGTTTATTATTAAGTACCGCCACAATAGGTATCAAGTATTGAGAACCATTGTGGTTATGCTCGCCCAATTTTTGTTGGCCTACCTTATTCCAGAAATATTGGAAGGACTTAATAGTGATCAAGCCTATTTTGCGAAAGACATCAAATATTTTTGGCCACTCAATTATTACTTTTTCGAAGATTGGCATGTTACCAATATGACAGAGGGTGGAACGCTAGGGATGGTCTTTTTGGTTTGGGGCATCTTTGGGTTTTTATTCCTGACTCCCATCATCACCTATTTTGTTGGAAAGCGATGGTATTGCAGCTGGATATGTGGCTGTGGCGGATTGGCCGAAACTGCTGGAGATTCATTCCGTCAATTGTCTTCCAAAAAAGTAAGCGCATGGAAATTTGAACGAATACTTATTCATGCCATCATGATTTTTGTGTTTGTGGTTACGGCAGTTGTACTGTATGGTTATTTTGCCAACACTGGCACCGTCTTCGGGCTTAGCATTTACACCTATTTTAGTAAGCCTTATGGGTTTTTAATTGGGGCAATGTTTTCAGGAGTGATAGGTGTAGGTTTTTACCCGATGCTGGGCAATAGAGTTTGGTGTAGGTTTGGTTGCCCAATGGCAGGTTACATGGGCATTATCCAACGATTTAAGTCACGGTTTAGAATTACCACCAATGGCGGTCAATGTATTTCATGTGGAAACTGTTCTACCTATTGCGAGCAAGGCATAGACGTAAGATGGTATGCGCAGAGAGGACAGAATATTAACAGAGCATCGTGTGTAGGCTGTGGTATTTGCTCAGCAGTTTGTCCAAGAGGCGTGTTGAAATTGGAAAACGGACCGGAGGAAGGGCGTATCAATGACGACCCAATATTATTAGGTCATAAAAATGCGACATTAAACAAACAAGTGGTTTAATTTTGCCCTCCAGAAAAAAAGGTTAAAAAAATATGCCCATCATAGATGTCATCATCCCTGCTTTTAATGAGCAAGGCTCCATTGGTAAAGTAGTTTCGGATATACCAAAAGCTTTGGTAAGAGAGATTATTGTTGTCAATAACAATTCTACAGATCAAACTGAAAAGGTTGCTTTAGATGTAGGCGCTACCGTCATTTTGGATAGTAGAAGAGGCTATGGGTCAGCTTGTTTGAAGGGCTTAGCGCATGTAAGAGCAAAAGAGATAAAGCCAGACATTGTTGTTTTTTTGGATGGAGACTATAGCGACCATCCGGAAGAAATGACTTTGCTCGTTAATCCTATTCTTAATAATAAAATGGACATGGTGATAGGTTCTCGTGCTTTGGGGAAACGAGAAAAAGGGTCAATGATGCCACAACAAAAATTTGGCAATTGGTTAGCTACTTCATTGCTCAAACTTTTGTACAAAATATCGTACACCGATTTAGGCCCATTTAGAGCCATTACTTGGACGGCGTTGGAAAAACTGAACATGCAAGACACTAATTTTGGATGGACAGTAGAGATGCAGTTAAAAGCAGCGAAACAGAAAATGAATATCACCGAAACACCTGTTTCTTACCGCAAACGTATTGGGGTTAGCAAAATTGCAGGTACACTAAAAGGCACTATTTTAGCAGGATATAAAATAATATTCACCATTTTTAAATATTGGTAATATATGGCGATAGCAATACTTTTGGTTTATGGTTCTATGCTTACCTTCATTCTGTTTTATAGTTTTATACAACTGCATTTAACGGTTTCGTATCGCAGAAACAAAAAAACAAAACAGCGTACCAAACAGGCTTTGAATGAAGCTGAATGGCCAATGGTGACTATACAATTACCACTCTACAACGAGATGTATGTGGTAGAACGATTGTTGGATTGTATTGCGAAATTCGATTACCCAACTGACAAACTAGAAATACAAGTCCTAGACGACAGCACCGATGAATCGTTTGAAATTGGCGCTAAAAAAGTACAAGAATTAGCAGCGCAAGGATTAAACATTCAGCACATAAAAAGACCTAATAGAATAGGGTACAAAGCAGGAGCATTGGCTTATGGCATGAAGTTTTCGAAAGGAGAGTTTATTGCCATTTTTGATGCGGATTTTTTACCCAATCCTGATTTCCTTAAAAAAACAATTCCTTATTTTGATACGCCTAAAATTGGGGTGGTTCAAACAAAGTGGGAACATTTAAACGAGAATTTTTCTTTGCTCACAAAGCTACAAGCATTTGGTTTGGATGCTCACTTTTCCATAGAGCAGCGAGGCCGAAATGCGTCCAATCATTTTATCAATTTTAATGGTACAGCAGGAGTTTGGAGAACATCTTGCATACTAGATGCTGGTGGATGGCAAAGTGACACCATTACCGAAGATTTAGATTTGAGTTATAGGGCGCAACTAAAAGGTTGGAAATTTACTTATTTAGAAAATGTAGGTTCTCCATCGGAATTGCCGGCGGCTATGAATGCGCTTAAAAATCAGCAGTTTAGATGGACCAAAGGTGCAGCCGAGTGTATGCGAAAAAATTTGGGCAAAGTGTTAGTATCCAAAGATTTGTCGTGGAGCACTAAAATTAATGCTGTGTTTCATTTGATGAATAGCTTTTTGTTTATCTGTGTTTTTGTGTTGGCCATACTTTCAGTACCTATGCTTTTTGTTAAAAAAGCAATGCCGGAATATGAAACCATTTTTAAAGTAGCTTCTGTTTTTTTAACCAGTTTATTCATACTAGGTTTCTTTTATTGGACGTCATACAAGTCGAGTAAAGGAGGAGGGATCCTGTCTTTTTTTAAATTTATAAGAACCTTTTTCTTGTTTATTTCTGTTTCCATGGGATTGTCATTACATAACGCTATTGCAGTAATAGAAGGCTACATAGGGAGAAAGACTCCTTTTGTAAGAACACCAAAATTTAACATTCAAACAGCCGATCAAAAGTGGCAGAAAAACAAATATTTGGTTTCTTCACTCAGCTGGCTTACCATCATAGAATTGCTCCTAGTTTTTTATTTTGCAGGAGGATTGTATTGTGCGTTTTGGCTCGAAGATTTTGGTTTATTCCCTTTTCACTTCATGCTTTTTATTGGGTTTAGTTATGTTTCCTTTTATTCTTTAAAGCATTCGTCATATGCCTAATTTCAAGCAAATAGGGCTTGTTTTTGTATACATAATCTCTTTTGTTTGCCTCCATTTTTTTGTCAAACAAGCAGATTTTGTTCCCTTGCTATTGGCGTATTCGGCCATGTTTGCTGTGTACATTGTTTGGTTGAAAAAACCGCCAAAATTAATATGGTGGTTAGTGGCATTGCTAGTCACGCGTTTCGTTAGTTTTTTTGCTTTACCCAGTTTGTCCGACGATTTTTATCGGTTTTTGTGGGATGGTATGTTGACCGTGAACGGCGGAAACCCATTTTTGAATTTCCCTGTTGATGAGGTGTTGGAGGGTATGCATCCTTCAGCATCGGAGTGGTTGGCTCAAATGAATTCGGCTAACTATTACTCGGTGTATCCTGTTTTTTCTCAGTGGATATTTGCTGCTATGTACTCCATCAGCGATGGACACGAGTTGGGAGCTGTCAATGTGTTTCGTTGTATTGTATTACTTGCAGAAATAGGGGTGTGTTGGTTCTTGTTATTGAAGAAATCAGGAGATAATCAGCTCAAAAAATATGTGCCTTTGTTATTACTCAACCCATTGTACTTAGTAGAAACATACGGCAACATTCATTTCGAAGGTTTGGTTGTGATGATGCTTGTTCTTGCAGTTGTTTGTTATCAAAGGCATCAGAAAATTGTTGCTGTTTTATTAACAACGGCAGCTTTCCTTACCAAACTAATTCCTTTGATTATCCTTCCTGTTTTATTGAAAAAACTGAATTGGAAAGAACGAATTGGTATGGGTATACTTGGATTGGCCTTTACACTTATATTGTGTTATTATTTTGTTGCACCACTCTGGTTGAGTAATCAATTGGAGAGTATGCGTCTTTATTTTCAAGTATTTGAGTTCAATGCTGGCCTCTATTTTTTAATCCGATGGATAGGGTTTAAGCTTGTGGGATACAATATTATTGCTTGGATAGGAGCCATCACCCCATGGATTATTGGTGGTATTGCCTTGTATTTGCAATGGGCTAAAAAATGGAACAATAATGCTGTTTCCAAAAGCATGTACTATTCTGTGTTAATCTATTATGGATTGAGCTCTATTGTGCATCCATGGTATGCTATTTATGCCATATTACCAGGTTTGATGATACATAGTAGCTTGGTTGTAGTTTGGAGTTATGCAGTCATATTCAGTTATGTGTTTTATGCAGTAGGTGATTCTTTTTGGTATTACTGGCTCGTTTTTATTGAATACGTTCTCTTGTTATTAACCGCTTATTTCTTTGATAAAAAGAAATATTTTTTCAAAGCAGAGACACAGAACACTAATTAAGTGTAACTTCTGCCTCAGGAATGTCAGTTAAGGGATAAATTTTAACTAAAACCGAAATAATCGGTGTCTTTTGTTTAAAAATTGGTATCTTAACTATATAATAAACCACACACATTATGAAACGAATTTTAGTACCAACCGATTTTTCTGAGCATGCAAATTATGCGACAGAAGTTGCAGCTCAAATTGCTAAAAAGCATAACGCTGAGTTGTTTCTATTACACATTCTAGACATAGAAACTTATGGAGGAACAGGAGGGCAGTCAGTTCAAGATATTCCTGAAGGTTTGTTTCTATTGAAATTAGCGCAAAAACGATTCGATAAATTATTGAAAGAACCTTATTTAAAAGGAGTAAAGATTGTCGATGCTATTCAATTTGAAACCACCTATAAAAATATTACAAGTCAGGCGGAGAAGCACAAGATTGATTTAATTGTGATGGGAACTCATGGAGTGAGTGGATTGAAAGAAGTGTTTGTTGGTTCTAATACCGAAAAAGTAGTGCGTATTGCACAATGTCCCGTATTGTCTGTAAAACAGCGACATACAGATTTTAGTATGAAAGATGTTGTTTTTGCTTCAAACTTTAAAGAAGAAGCCTATGAAGCTTTTCCAAAATTCAAGGAATTGGTTGCCATGTTTAAGGCACGTGTACATCTTCTTTGTGTTTCTTCTCCAGGGCATTTTCATACAACGTTTCAGGCTGAGCAGGATATGCAAGAGTTTGCTAACTGTTTTGAACTAGAAAATTACACCATCAATTTGTACAACGAAAAAGATATTGAAACAGGCGTGTTACGATTTTCAGAGGCCATTATGGCAGATGTAATTGCCGTATCTACACATGGTAGATCAGGAATTTCAGCGATACTAAACGCTAGTATTGCCAACAGTTTGGTCAATCATGCCGATAGACCTGTATTGAGTATGAAAGTGGAAGAGAAGGGTTAAGACCGAGGGTGGTGTCCAATAATTTCGTCACGTAAATACTCATTAGACAAATGCGTATATATTTCGGTCGTAGTAATAGACTCATGCCCAAGCATAGATTGTACAGCTCTTAAATCGGCTCCACCTTCTACTAAATGTGTAGCAAATGAATGTCGAAAGGTATGTGGGCCGACCTTTTTTTTCCAACCTAGTTTTTTGCATTGATTTTTGATGATGATAAAAATCATGACCCTGGTTAGTTTACGGCCTCTTCTATTTAAAAATACGATATGTTCGTGACCGGGTTTTGCTTCAGCATGGTTTCTATCACCCGACAAATAATGTTGTAGAATATTAAGTGTATGAAGTCCGATAGGTATTAGTCGTTGCTTTTCACCTTTTCCAATGACCTTGATGAGGTTATCTTTTAGCAATAAATCGGAAAATGATAAATTGACTAACTCTGACACTCGAAGACCACAACCATATAGCATTTCTACCATTGTTTTGTTTCGATATCCATCAGGTCTGCTCAAATCAAAACTTTCCACGAGCGTATCTATTTCTTCAATACTCAATGTGTCGGGTAAACTTCGTGTTGTTCTAGGAGATTCAAGTAAAAGCGCTTCATTGTTTTTACAAATTTTTTCGATGACCAGAAACTTAAAAAAAGATTTGATGCCTGAAATTATTCTTGCTTGACTTTTGGCATTTAACCCAATATCGTGGAGTTCGAAAATAAACAGGGATAAGTGTTTGCTGTTTAATGATTTTGGATGATGGATGTTTTGAGAAACGGCGAAATTAAAAAGCTTTTTAATGTCTCTTTCGTAGGCTAAAACTGTATTTTTAGACAATGATTTTTCTAACATTAAATAGCTTGTAAAGCTTTTTATGATAATTTGCCAATGATTCAATTTAGTCAACGATGCAGGTATATATAGTTAATGGCCCTAATTTAAATCTTTTAGGCATTAGGGAGCCAGAAATGTACGGACAAACTTCATTTTCTTCCTTTCTCAAGATTTTAAGAAGCCAATGTAAGGATGTCGAAATTCACCATATTCAGAGTAATGCTGAACATGAATTGATTCAAGCTATTCACGATGCGGGAAAACAAAATGCAAATGGAATTATTATCAACCCAGGAGCATTCACGCATTCTTCTTTAGCAATAGCTGATGCCATTAGAGCGGTGAATATTCCAACGATAGAAGTGCATGTCAGTCATGTATTTGCCAGAGAGCAAGCAAGACATGTTTCCAAAATATCGAGCAGCTGTGTTGGCAGTATTTCAGGTTTAGGACTTTCGGGGTACCGATTAGCTTTAAATTTTCTTACACAAAATCAGTAGGATCCAAGTCGCTAAAGTGTTGTTTTTTATTAATGAAGAATTGAAAGGTGATGTTCTTTTTATAAGAAC
The DNA here is from genome assembly GCA_047634195.1 of Flavobacteriales bacterium. Taxonomy (GTDB): domain Bacteria; phylum Bacteroidota; class Bacteroidia; order Flavobacteriales_D; family Luteibaculaceae; genus JBLIDJ01. The sequence continues at coordinate 2,881 of JBLIDJ010000001.1, read as the reverse complement.
CAATCATGTTAGGCACAGTATGCCAGCTACGTTTATTGAATTTTCGTTTTTTCAATAGCCCACCAAAATTCCTGTAGAAGAACATATGTGCTTTTATAACAGCACCAATATTCCCTAAATTTCCTTCAAGCAAAAACTTCATACCCGCTATGCCATCAAGTAAAAGTCTTTCCGCTATTTTTTTGAGTAAAAACCCGCGGTAATTTTTACATATAAGGAATAAGCTATTTCTGAAATTCAGGAAAAGCTTGTGGTTGCTAAATTGCGAAAGGGTAGCACCACCCACATGATATACGGTAGATTGTGGTATTACACCAATACGGTATCCCATGTTTTTGAAACGCCAGCACAAATCTATTTCTTCCATATGGGCAAAAAAGTCAGCATCGAGGCCACCTACTTGCTTGTACAAGTCTGTTCTAGTTAAGAGCGATGCGCCACTTGCCCAAAAAATTTCTTCAGCAGAATCATACTGGCCATAGTCTTCTTCAAAATGGTTGAATAATCTGCCTCTGCAAAATGGGAAAAAATTTTTGTCAATAAAACCGCCAGATGCTCCAGCATACTCGAAATGGGACTTTTGGTGATATGCTTTTATCTTAGGTTGAACGGCAGCCAAAAACGGATCATTTTCCATGGCCGTAACCAAGGGTTCTAACCAGTTTTCTGTTACTTCAACATCTGAGTTAAGCAACAATACATATTTGCTTGTTATGTTTTCTAAGGCTTTGTTGTATCCTCCTGAAAAGCCTAAGTTTTTTTTATTTTCAATAATCTCCACACTCGGAAACATCGACTGACAAAGTTCAATAGAATTGTCTGTTGAGCCATTATCGGCTACATAAACGGTTGCAATATGCTCACTGTATTTTACAATAGAGGGTAAAAAAGTAGACAATAAACTGGCTCCATTCCAATTTAATATAACAACAGAAATTTGTTTCATGATAAGGGTTTGATGCGCAAAAATGCAATTTTTTTATTAGCGAGGGTTGTTATAAATATCTTGTGCTCTAGTTCCCCAATGCGAGCCACCTGTGTTTGGGCTTCCATAGGCGTCGCCTTCTGCTCTGCGGTATATTTCTGTTAGCCAATTAGGGTTTCTAGTTTCTCCAAGCATGTCGGAGTGAAGAAGAACATAATCGTCGGCAATCAAGGTAGGGTTGTAAAATACAAATCGTTTGTTGGCCACGTTACCAATTTTTTGATAAAACCATATTTCATATGGGTAGGCCGATGGCTCAGATTCTTTGGTAGCACTATTGGGTGGGCCATATTTTAAATAGACTATCCCTCGATCAGAATCATATCCTTTTCTAAAGTTACTGCCATAAGATTTGTTAACTCTATTAACCTCTGTTCGGTATTTCACCCAACTTTCACTAGGAGCTAAGCTGTTTCTTGCGTACCAAAAGTTGTAGAAAAATAATTGCATTTTAGTAATGTTGCTGTTTGCATCAGAAAAAGTATGTTCAATGACTTCTTTCTCATCGGCACCAGCAATTGGCCATAAGCAGTCAATATAATTTTTAAGTGTATCGTAGCTGTTTATGCTACCAATAAAACTTTCCTTGATTAAACGATTTGGATCACCAACCACTGTTAGCATCGCCTTAGGATTGTTTCTGAAAATTTTGGTACCAGTAGCTGCTATTATTTGTTGAGCCTGATTGATAATTTCTAACCTCAATTCATAATTCCCTGATGGCAGTGCAGCAATGTTTATTGAACCAATGATAGGCAGTACTTTACTTGTATTTATCCTTTTAGGCGCATTCATCCCAATCATTTGAGTGGATCTACCTTCAGGTTTTATGTAATATCGGATAACGATAGGTTTGGTTTCAGCCTCTGATAACTGAGGGAAGTAGCATTCAGAATAAAATCGTAATACATCTTCATTTTCAGGATAATATTTTAATAGCTTAGGGATGATCTCAAATCCAGCCTTTTGTAAAACACTCTGAGAGCTATCCCTAGTCATTGATTGTATGAGTTCTAAATTCACCAGATGTATGGAATCTTTACTGATATCAGGGACCTGCAGTTGAATATTAGCGGTGTCTACTTGCATGAGATCCCCATTTAAATCACTTAAAGTCATTTCTAAATTGAGTAAACCAGTATCTATTTCAATGCGTTGTAAGTCGTAAAAGGTTTTTGTTTCGTGGTGTGCAAATGAAGGAGAACTAAGATCATATTTTGAAAACGTAATAATGGTGTTGTCTTTTTCAAAAGTTAATACAACACCGAGTTTTCCTTGCACATGAGTATTAGAAATGGGTGCCATTTTCATCGAATTCCCATTGACAGACAAATGTGTTTCTATGTAGGGTTTCCATGTATCAGGTTGATAGTATGTTTTATAGTCAAAAAGGGCATCAATTTGGCTGTAACAATATGTGCTATTGGCTAATAATAAAACGGCGTATAGTAGAATGTTTTTAAACATGGTGCAAAGTTACAAACTATTCAACGTATTGAAATAACCAAATTTCTTCAATTATTAACAAGTGCTAAAGAAATGGAGGTGTCCAAGTATATACTTAAATTAATCTGCAGGAAAAAAACCCATAAAATGATATGGTTTTCAGCAGTAACAACTCACGATAAACAGTTTTTAAAACATGTGAAAAATAGGAGAAAGGAAAATTTACTGAATTTGACAAGGGTTACAACGATTATAAAACCTTTAGTGAGTTTACACAAAATCATATTTTTTTTGTGACACGTCTAAAACCCAAAGCATCTAATGAACCTGTTTTTGAAAATGAAATACCATCCAACATCGACGATGGAGTCATCAAAGATGAATTCAAGTTGATGTTAAAAAAAAAGAGAAGTGTCTCAAAACAATTGAACTTCGCAAGATTGTATATTG